>CAZZGU010000098.1:0-9125 GCA_964653755.1 uncultured Nigerium sp.
CGGCTGTACCGCAAGCGCTGACGCCCTTCGCCGAGGGCCTGCGTTATTTGCGCCGAGGGCCCGCGTTATCTGCGCCGAGGGCCTGCCTTACGGGTCGACGCCGGTCTCGATGACGTCGAAGGCCACGTCGCGCAGCTTGCGGTTCTGGCGCTGGGACGCCGTGCGCAGCCGCTCGAACGCCTGCGCCGACGTGAGCCGGTGCCGCTCGATGAGGACGCCGACCGCCTGTCCCACGAAGCGGTGACTGTCCACCGCCTTTTCGAGGTTGCGCGCCCGCTCCGCGGAGGTCTCCGCGTCGGTGATCCGCCGGATCGCCAGGTCCAGCGACGACGTCAGCAGGTCGCCCACGATCAGCTCGTCCGCCAGCACCGGACGCGGACGCCGGAAGCGCACCCAGGTCCGGCTGGCCTGATCCTCTCCCCAGGCGGCGAGCAGCAGGCCGGCGACAGGCTGCCCTGGGGGCGTCGATGGTCCAGGCCCTTCCAGCTCAGCCCGGACGCCGGCGTCCAGCTCGGCCACGGCCACAGGCCCCAGCGCCGTGAACGTCGTCTCGCCGCGCGCTCCCGGCAGCGCCAGCAAGGTCGCGTCGCCGTCGAACAGGACGCCGAACCCGTCGACCGCCGCCCCGAGCAGTTCGGCGAGGTCGGACGCCGCCTTGAACTCGGCCACGACTCGAGCCGCGGCAGCCCGCCGTTCGCGCGAGAGCCGTTCGCGGGTCACGTCGGTGAGCCGCTTGACGACCACCTGCCGCTCGTCGCCGCCGATGACGGCCCCCCAGAACGCCGCCCACACGGGGCTGCCGTCCCGGTGCCGCAGGAGGTACTCGCCGGCCATCGGCGTCCCCGCGACGATCGCGTGGTGGGCGGCGGCGACGCGCTGGTAGGCGTCCGGATGGGTGGCGGAGTCCGGCCACCAGGGGTAGGGCGGGGTGAGCGGGCCGTCGGAGAGCGTCCAGCCGAGCATGCGCGTGAACGCCTCGTTGACTTCCAGGATCAACCCGTCGACCGATGCGATCGTCAGCGGGTCCGGGAATGTGGCGGCCATCGAGCGGCGCAGGGCGGCCTCGCCGCTGCGGGCGTCGGCGAGGAGCCGGTGGGCGGCCAGCCGGGCCCGCAACTCCTCGAGCGAGAAGGGTTTGGGCAGGTAGTCGTCGGCGCCGGAGGTGAGGCCGCGGCTGACGGCGGCGTCGCCCGCATGCGCGGACAGGATGAGCACCGGCAGGTGGGTGAGGTCCGGATCGCGCCGGATCTCCCGGACCAGCCCGCGCCCGTCCAACCCCGGCATCGTGTCGTCGGTCAGGACGACGTGCGGCATCCTGGCGCGGATGCGTCGCAGCGCGACCAAGCCGTTCGGCGCCGTCTCGACGTCGTACTCGTCGGCGAGGGAGTCGGCCAGCCAGGTGCGCATGTCGGGGTTGTCCTCGACGACGAGCAGCCGGGGGAGTCCGGTCTCGCGGGCCGTCGTCACTCCCGATCCCACCCGCCACGAGTCGATCTCGGACAAGAAGGACGCCGCATCGCGCCGTGTGATCGACCGGTCCGCGGCGGCTGCGGTGCCCGCGGTGTCCGCGGGCGACTGAGGCGCCCGCCACGGCAGCCGCAGGGTGAACGTCGAGCCCGCACCGCGCACGGACGACACCGACACCGATCCGCCCAGCAGATCGGCCAACTGCCGTACCAGCGCGAGCCCGATGCCGGCGCCCTCCGCGCTGCGGGCCTCGGGGTGCACGGGCAGTTGCCGGAACCGCTCGAAGATGCCGGCCTGATCGGCGGGATCGATGCCGATCCCCGTGTCGGACACCGCCACCGCGAACGTGTCGCCCTCGTCCGCGACGGTCAGCGTCACGCTTCCCGACGGGGTGTACTTCAACGCGTTGGTGAGCAGGTTGAGCACCATGCGCTCGTACATGTCGTGGTCGAGGTTCGCGGTGCGGGCCAGGTCGGGTACGTCCACGATGAAGTCCAGCCCGGCGTCCTCCATCGCGTGCGTGAACGCGGACGCCAGCGCGCGGGTGAGCCCGCCGATGTCGAGGTCGGCCAGCGCGGGGGCGAGGCGTCCGGCCTCCATCCGGCTGAAGTCCAGCAAGGCGTCCACCATGCGGATCAGGCGGGCGACCTGGCGCCGCGCGAGCCAGAGCGGCTCGCGGGGATCCGCGCCGGAGTCGAGGGCCGCCAGCGCCTGGTCCAGGGGACTGGCGAGCAGCGCCAGCGGCGTCCGCAGCTCGTGGCTGATCGTGGCGAGGAACTCCGACTTGGCCTCGTCGAGGCGTGCGAGGGCGTCCAGGCGTTCCTGCTGGGACGCGCGCTGCCCGGCGCCCGCGACCAACGCCCGCGTCTGGGCGGTGTACAGACTCAGGAACCCCGCCAGCGCGTCATCCCAGGGTCGGTGTGCGTTGTGCCCCACGACAAGGACAAATGCCGGTTGCGCGTCCCCCCACGCCGGGATCGGGTACGCATGCAGGCCGCCGACGTCCCCGTCGGATTCCGCCAGGTGCTGGACCTCGCCCGTGTCCGCCGCCCCGGACGCCAGCGCTGCCGCTGCGTCCGCCCATCGCGCCGGGACCGGCGTCGCTGCGCTCACGCACCCTCCGGACGCCGGCTCCCCGACAACCGTGTAGGCGGCGGCCAGGGCGACGTCGCGGGCGTCGGTCGCGAGGGTGCTGACCGCGTGCTCGAGGAGGTCGGCGGCGTCATCACCCTCGATGTCGGCCTGCGCGAGCAGAGTGCGCAGGCGGCGCTGCACCAGCACGGGCCGGGTGGTTTCGGCGAAGACGACCGTGACGCCGAGCACCTCGCCCGCGTCCCCGAGGGCGGGGGCGAAGCCCCAGGTGAAGTAGAACTCCTGGCGCGGAACGTCCCGGTCGAGCGGGAAGTACTCATCGAACACGGTGATCGGGCGCCGTTCCGCGACCACGCGCTCGAATCGCGGCCTCAGGGCGTCCCAACTGGAGGGCCACGCCTCGGACCCGGGGCGTCCGAGGGCCGCGGGGTGGGCGTCCGCACGCAACAGGGGGATCGTCGCGTCGTTGTACAGCACCTGGAAGCCCAGCCCGGCGTACAGCACGGTGGGGAAGGGGCTGGCCAGGCAGGACGCCGCCAGCGTGCGCAGGCTCGCGGGCCAGTCCTCGAGCGGACCCAGCGCGGTGGCCCCCCAGTCGAGGTCGGCGATGAGCGCGCCGGTCTCTCCGCCGGCTGTCCGCAGCCAGTGACGCCACGCCCCGACCGGGCCATCCCCGAGGACCGCGGCAGGAGTCGGATCGCCCACCCCATCGTGCTTGCTGGACATGCGCCCTCCGCGGTCGTGCCTGGCCCCCAAGTCAACCACGCCGGCGCGCGGGAGGCACTGGGGGGGTTGCCCGCACACGGTTCCGCTGGCACTATCGAAGTTCGACAGAGCGGTTCAAACACGTGCCGACTCAGTCAGTGCTCAGCAAAGGAGTACGACGATGGCACGTGTCCATGCCTTGTCGACCCATCCCACCACCAGCCCCGCCTCGCACACCAGCGCGCGGCACCAGCGTGCCGAGCAGGTGCTGCGCCAGCTCGCCACCGCCACGCGACCCGACGAGCGGGACGACCTGATCGCGCAGGCGGTCGAACTGACCGTCGATCTCGCGGACGGCCTCGCCCGCCGGTATGCCTACCGCGGCGTCGACCTCGACGACCTCGTGCAGGTCGCGCGGCTGGGTCTGTTGCTGGCCGTCCGCAGGTATCGCCCGGCCGAGGACACCTCGTTTCCCGGGTTCGCGGTGCCCACGATCCGCGGCGAGATCCGGCGCCACTTCCGCGACCACGGCTGGGTCGTCCGCCCGCCCCGACGCATCCAGGAGCTGCGCGCCCGCGCGCGTGTGCACGGCGAGGAGCTTGAACAGCAGCTGGGCCGGACGCCCAGCGCGTCCGATCTGGCGACCGCGCTGGAGGTGGACGTGGCGGAGCTGGAGGCGTCCCGCGCGGCGGACACCACCTTCCGGCCGCTGTCGCTGGAGGCCGGCGATGAGGGGGCGTCGCCGCTCGCGAACCGCCTTGTCAGCCTCGACAGTGACCTCGAGTTGCTGCCCGACCTGCTCACCTTGCGGCGCGAGATGCGGCGCCTGCCGTCACGGGAACGGCGGGTGCTCGCGTGGCGTTACGAGGACGGCCTCACCCAGCGCGAGATCGCCGAGCGGCTCGGGGTGAGCCAGATGCAGGTGTCGCGGATCCTGGCGGGCGTGCTCGGGCAGTTGCGGACCGCCCTCGTCCCGGAGCCCGCGCTGGCCGGCTGAGGTCTCGTTCCGGGCGATCCGTTCCGGGCGATCCGTGTTTGGGATCGCCCGGAACGGGTACAGGAGAGATACACACAACGACGGAGGCGACCGGGAGACAGTCCCACCTCCGACAACGACAAGAAGGAGGCCGTCATGGCAACCCTGTTGTGGATCATCGCCGCTGTCCTCGTGATCTCCGGAATCTTCGCGATCGTGCGTCAGCAGCTCCTGTGGGGAATCGTGCTGATCGTCGTGGGCCTGCTCGTCGGCCCCGGCGGGGTGAGCGTCTTCACCTGATCGGTGCTCGCGCCTCGGGCGTGAGCGTTCCAGCACTCACTGCCCAGCGCATTCTGCACAGCACATGCTGCGGAAGGGGGCGCGTCGGGTTCGGCCCGGCGCGCCCCCTTTGCGCTGCCACGTCAACATCCCCGGGCCTTCGACGCAGAAGTCCCGGGCCCTCGACACAGAGAACCCGGGCCCTCGACAGAGAGAACCCGGTTGTCAAAGTCAACGATGGCGCCCGGCGGATGGTGAGACGCGGGCGGAGGCGGGTCGATCCCGCCCCCGCCCTCGCCCACTGTTGGACGCTCGTCGTGCCGACCTCAGTCCTTGAAGACGTCCTTGACCTTCTCGCCAGCCTGCTTCACGTCGGCCCGCGCCTGCTGCGCCTTGCCCTCGGCCTCGAGGCGCTCGTTGTCGGTGAGGTCGCCCACGCCCTCCTTGATCTTGCCGACGGCCTCGTCGGCCGCGTTCCGGATCTTGTCGTCGATACCCATGAGTCCTCCTTCGTTCGTCAAGGCCGTTGGCCTCGTGTCTGTGTCGTACCCACCGCCGTCCGGTTCAAACACCCCGCTCCGGACGCCTTGGGCACTCAGCCGTGCGACAGCGTGTCCGCGAGCCAGTCCGCGGCGCGGGCGAGCGTGGTGCCCTCGAGCCGGTGCTCCGGCGGCGCTCCGGGCCCGCCGAGGAAGACCCGGACCTGGGGCGCCGTCTCGTGCAGCGCCCGGACGACAGCAGTGGCCGCCCCGGCGTCCTCGGTCCGCGGGGAACCGATCACGACGGCGTCCGGGCGGATGGTGCGAACCGCTTCGACCCAGCTGGCCACGGGCAGGTCGGGGCCCAGGTAGGTGACCCTGAGGCCGGCGCGGCGCAGCATGATCGCAAAGGCGAGGGTGGCGATCTCGTGCGTGGCGCCGGGGGCGAGCCCGGTGACGACGTGGCGTCCGGACCTGACGCGTCCCGCCGCGTCGAAAGCGGACGCGAGGCGCCGCATGACGCCCGCGCTGATGAAGTGCTCCTGGGAGACGTCGAGGTCGCCACGCGCCCACGCGTCGCCGACGGCGGCCATGGCGGCCATCAGCCACACGTCGATCACGTACTCGAAGCTGGCGGCCGCGAACGCGGTGTCGAGGGTCTCCTCGAGGGCACGCGTGTCGAACGTGCGCGAGGCCGCCACGAGGGCGCCGGGGTCGGGAAGGCCCGCAGCGCCGTCCGCGGGCTCGGCGCGATGGTGGCTGACGCGTCCGGAGCGGACCTGCTCGGCGGCCTGCGCGGGCTGCATGCCCGAGGCGACGAGGGACGACATCGTGCGGAGGGCTTCGAGGTCGGCCTCGTCGTAGAGGCGGTAGCCGGTGTCGGAGCGCGTGGGGTGCACGATTCCGTACCGCTGTTCCCAGGCGCGCAGAGTTCCCGGCGCGAGGCCGAGTTGGTCAGAGACCCATTTGATCGTGTACATGCCACCTCCAGGGGACACTCTACAAACATTCGACACCCTCTTGACAAGTGGCGCGCGAAGGCCGCACACTTCTTACACAGACATTCTACGAAAGGTAACACCATGAAGCGCTCGATCGCCGCCGCCGGAGCTGCCAGCCTCGTTCTGTTCCTGGGAGCCTGCAGCTCGGGAACCACCGCCCCCGCCACCTCCGCCCCTCCCATGACCCCGGCGTCGTCCGCGCCGGCCGCGACCACGGCAGCCCCCCAGGCCATGGACATCGTGGACACCGCCGTCGCCGCGGGTGACTTCACGACGCTCGCCGCCGCGGTCACCGCAGCCGGTCTCGTGGACACCCTCAAGGGTCCCGGTCCGTTCACGGTCTTCGCGCCGACCGACTCGGCCTTCGCGAAGCTGCCCGCCGGCACCGTCGACGAACTTCTCAAGGAGCCGACCGGCCAGCTGGCCGAGATCCTGAAGTACCACGTGGTCGCCGGCAAGGTGATGGCCGCCGATGTGGTCAAGCTGGACGGCCAGAAGGTCGCGACGGTCCAGGGCGCCGAGCTGACCGTCGAGGTGGCTGACGGCAAGGTCGTCCTGGTGGACGCCGCCGGCAACCGCATCAACGTGGTCACCACCGACGTCGAGGCCAGCAACGGCGTCATCCACGTCATCGACGGGGTCCTGCTCCCCACCGCGTGATCCCCTTCCCGGTGGTGGCGGGTCTCCTGGCTCCCGCCGTCACCCAGCCCCCCGGCGCCCCGGTCGGTCCCCACGGACCGACCGGGGCGCTGGCGTCCGTGCGCGTCTTGGTGGTCGCGCGGTGAGCGGCCTACCGTGGGCGTGGAGGTGAGGGCCATGGGTGACGGACGTCGTCTCGCACAGGCGGCGCTGGTGATGGGCGTGATCGCGGCGGCGGGCGCCGCGCTCTCCTGGGTGGTGGCGTTCACGCCGCTCGGCCAGGGGACGGCGCTGCGTGGCGTCCTCGCGTTGACGGCACTGACGGCGACGATGTTCGCGACGATCCCCGCGATCATCCTGGGGACCCTCGGCTGGGGTTCCCCGGCCCGGCGTCAGGGCGTGATCGGCGGTGTGCTGGGCGTCCTGGCCCTGCTCGCAGTAACGGTTCCCTTCCTGGCCGGGTAGCCAACTTCGCCGAGGGCCCGCGTTCTGTGTGCCGAGGGCCCGCGTTGCCCACTTCACCGGTGACCTGATCGCCCAGCCAACCGGTCAACCACTGCAGCGCAGTGACGCGGCCACCTGACGTTGGCATGCCCGCGAGCGCAGTGTTCGCAGTGCTGTCGCGTGACCGCGTGGGTGGGGGTCCTCAGCGCATGAACGAAGCGCCGCTGACGTCTTGGACGCCGACCGCCAAGCATGCCCCCACCGGGCTCCGCGCACGAACCCCTGAACCGCCACCGCAGCGGTACAGGGGTGTGGTCGGCGAGCAGTAGGGGGGACGAAGACCGGGGCGTGCGCGTTTGTCGACCAGACGGGTCACCGGCGGGTGCCGGCTGAGGAGATCTGCGCCGGCCAGGGACATCTGCGCCGGGTCAGGACAAACGCCCACACAGACGCGCCACTTCAGGACCGATGCCACGGCTGTACCCGGCGCGTCGGTTCTCAACCGGCGCGCCACGTCGATCTGGACGCAGACCCGGCCCACGAGGTAACGACGGCCCGCTGACGTCACAGCGTAGGGGGGCACGTTCGCTGCAGTGGGCCAGGTGGGCGGCTCTGCAACTGACGTATCAGGCGTAGTAAGAGCCTGAATCCGTGGTGGCGGAGGATACGAGATTCGAACTCGTGGTCTGGTGTGAACGTTGCCCGTAGACAAGACCACGATTCCTGCTCGCTGACTAGGTCAAACGATGGCACGTTCATGGTTGTCCCCATCCCTCCCTAGGCGTAGACTAGAGCCATAACGTAGCGATTGCGTAGCGGTTGGAGGCGACATGGCGGTGAAGCGCGGCAGGCCCACGAGCCACCGGGCGCGGTGGGGGACCACCCGTCGGCAACGGTCTGGCAACTTCACGGCGTCGTACCGTCACGGCGGCATTCCCGGAGTCCTCCCGTCGGTGGAGTACTTCGCGCCGAACACGTTCGAGACCGAAGGCGACGCCCGGATCTGGCTCGCGACTGAGCGCCGTCTGATCGACTCGGGATCTTGGACCCCTCCCGCGGATCGCGTGGCGGCTCGCCGACGGGAAACGCAGGACGTGGCGGCTGAACTCACCGTCGCCCAGTATGCGTTTGACTGGCTGGCCCGCGAAGATCTTCGTCCGACGAGCCGCGCCAGGTATCTGCAGCTGCTGACGTACTACATTCTCGGCGAGCCTGTTCCGTCCAAGGCCAAGGACAAGGCCGGCCAGCCGCTCACCACGGTGGGCCTGGGCGCCGTACCGATCGCGAAGCTGAGCCGCTCCGCGGTTCACGCGTGGTGGCGGGCGCTCCCTTTGGCCGACCGGCGCCCGTCGTGCGATCAGGCGTACTCGCTGCTGCGCACGATCTGCAACGCCGCGGTGGACGAGGAGCTACTCGAACAGTCGCCGGTGAGGGTCAAAGGCGCCGGAAAGCCCAGCGCTCACCGCTCCATCGACCCCCTGACGCCTACTCAGGTGCAGGCCGTGGCCGACGGGATGCCGCCCCGCTGGCGGCTCGGGATCCTGCTGGGCGCTTGGACTGCCCTCCGGGTGGGCGAAGTACGCGAGTTGCGCCGACGGGACATCGACGTGGTGAAGGGCGTGATCACCGTGAGCCGTGGCGTGTCGTCGGGGATCACCGACCTTGTGGTTGGCGAGCCGAAGACCGCCGCGGGGAGGCGGGTGGTGTCGGTCCCGGCGCCGCTGCTGGAGGATCTGCGGGTGCATCTCCGCGAGCACACCCAGTTGGGGCCCGACGGGCTGCTGTTCTGGGACGAGCTGACCGGGCGCCAGGTGACCTACCCCCGGTGGCGCTCGGCGTTCGTGAAGGCGTGTGAGGCCGCTGGGGTGGAGGGTCACACGTTCCACGGCCTGCGTCACGTCGGTCTGACCTACGCCGCGACCGCGGGCGCGACGATCCGCGAGCTGCAGGCGATGGCAGGCCATACGACCGCCGTCATGGCGATGAGGTATCAGGCCGTTGCGGCCGATCACATGGCCGAAGTCGTGGCTGGGCTGGGCCAGC
>CAZZGU010000099.1:0-9022 GCA_964653755.1 uncultured Nigerium sp.
GTAGATCACCAGCGGATGGAAGTGCAACAGGAGCGGACGCTTGTCCCGGGGGGTGTTGGGCACGTCCCACAGTTCCCGCTCGAGGAACAGGTCGTCCTGGGGGTGGATGCCGAGCCCCGGGTCGAACGGGATCACCATGCCGTCGGCGCACGCCTCCCACTCGTCGATCTCGCTCTCCGCCAGACCGATCCGACGGACGAGCCGGTGGTACTCCGGCTCGTGACGGGAGCGCATCCGGCGCATCAGCGACACCGCCTCGCGCAGGTTCGCCCGGGCCATCACGTTCGTGAACATGTTGTTGTTCACGACCGTCGTGTACTCATCGGGTCCCGTCACCCCGTGGATGTGGAACGAACGACCCTCGTCGCTGTCACGCCAGAAACCCAGGTCGGCCCACAGGCGGGCCGTCTCGGCCAGCACCTCGGCGCCGTCGCCGAGCATGACGCCCTCGTCGCCGCTGACCCGCGCGTACTTGGCGAAGGCGTACGCCACGTCGGCATCGATGTGGTACTGCGCGGTGCCCGCCGCGTAGTAGGCGGACGCCTCCTCGCCGTTGATGGTCCGCCAGGGGAAGAGGACGCCGTCCTGGTTGAGGTCGCGCGCCCGCTGCCGGGCCTGCGGCAGGATCCCCACCCGGTAGCGCAGCGCGTTCCGCGCCAGGTCGGGATTCGTGTAGATCAGGAACGGGACGACGTAGATCTCGGTGTCCCAGAAGTAGTGCCCCTCGTAGCCGGAACCCGAGACGCCCTTGGCAGCCACACCGAGCTGGTCGGATCGTGCCACCGCCTGGGCCAGCTGGAACAGCGACCAACGCACCGCCTGCTGCAGCGCCGGCTGGCCGTGGATCACCACGTCGGAGTTCGCCCAGTACTCGTCCAGCCAGGCGCGCTGGCGCTCGTGGTAGTAGTCGATCCCGTGCTCCCGCACCCGGTCGAGCGTGCGACGGCAGCGGTCGAAGAGCTCGCGCGTCGGCACCGTGCGCGACGTGTGGTAGGCCACCGCCTTGGTGATCCTGATCGGCTGACCCTGCGACGCCTCGACCCGGAACACCTTCCGCGCGATGTCGGGCTCGGTCGCCACCAACTCCTCGTGCGGGTTGTCGGTGACGATGGTGTGGTCGGAGCCGACCGCCAGCGTCATCCCGGAATTCGAAACCCGGAAGCCCAGCAGCGTCCGGCCCCGCGGGCTGTACCAGTGGGCCTGCGACTCCAGCACCCCCGTGTGGGTGCCCGCCTTGCGCGGGTCGAACCCCTCGGTCGTGGCCGCGTTGGGCTTGAGGTGGTATTCGTCGCGTCCGCCGGCGCGGTTGACGATCTGCGACGAGACCACGACGGGCGCGTCGCCGTCCAGCATCGTCAGCTCGAGCGTCATCAGGGCGAGGTGCCGGTCGGTGAACGACACCATGCGCGTCGACTCGATGAGGACGCGCTTGCCGGCCGGCGTCCGCCACACGATGCGGCGACGCAGAATGCCGTCGGCGAAGTCGAGCGTCCGCTCGTACTCCTCCAGATCGGCCGTCGACAGGAGCAGCGGCTCGTCGTCCACATAGATCTTCATGAGCTTCGCATCGGGGACATTGACGATGGTCTGCCCCACACGCGCGAAACCGAAGGCATTCTCGGCGTGCCGGATCGGCCACGTCTCGTGGAACCCGTTGATGAACGTGCCGTGCGCGAAGGCGTCCCGGCCCTCCTCGGGGTTGCCCCGCATGCCGAGATAGCCGTTGCCGACCGTGAACAGCGTCTCGGTCGTGCCGAGATCGAAGCTGTTGTACTCGGTCTCGACGAGCCGCCACGGGTCCGCGGGGAAGCGCAGGCGATCAACCGGATCCGCCGCGACCTTGTCGATGTTCATGCCAGGCCCTCCAGGTTCATGCCAGCTCCTCCAGATCATTCACGACCACGTCGGCGCCGGCCGTCTGCAGCGCAGCGGCGCCGGCGCCGCGGTCCACGCCGATGACCAGGCCGAACCCGCCCGCGCGCCCGGCCGCCACGCCCGAGACCGCGTCCTCCAGGACGACGGCCCGCCCCGCCGGGACGCCCAACTGCCCCGCCGCGTGCAGGAACGTGTCGGGGGCGGGTTTGCCGGGTAGAGCCAGGTGGGCGGCGACAATCCCGTCCACGACGACGCCGAACCGGTCGCCGAGGCCCGCTGCGGCCAGCACATTGCGGGCGTTCTTCGACGACGAGACGATCGCCATCTTCACCCCGAGTCCCTCGAGCCGCTCGATCAGCACCAGCGACCCCGGGTAGGGTGCGATGCCGTCCCGGGCCAGGACCGCGTTGAACAGCGCGTCCTTGCTGTTGCCCAGGCCGCGCACGGTCTCGTCACCCGGCCCGTCGCCGGACTCGCCCTCCGGCAACTCGAGGGCGCGCGACGCCAGGAAGGACCGCACGCCGTCATAGCGCGGCTTCCCGTCCACGTAGGCGAAGTAGTCGCCGTCGCCGTACGGCTCGGCCACGCCGTGACGGGCCAGGAAGGCGTTGAACATCTCGGACCAGGCCCGCATGTGGATCTCGGCGGTCGGCGTGATCACGCCGTCGAGATCGAAGAGGGCAGCGTCGTAGGAACCCCAGTGCACAGGCGCCATCGTAGGAGCGCGGCGTCCGACCCGCCACACGGCAGGCACATCGTTACACCGCGATTCACGAGGGGTGTTGCGGCTCCCCCCGGACTGCGCGGGCCGGCTGCCGATCGCCCCGGATCGAGGCCACCATGTCGAGCACCCGACGGGTCTGCCGGACGTCGTGCGTCCGGAACACCGTGGCACCCAGCCACGCGGCCACGGCGGTCGCGGCGAGGGAGCCCTCCAGCCGCTCGGACGCCGCGAGGTCGAGCGTCTCCCCCACGAAGTCCTTGCGGGAGATCGCCTGCAGGACCGGGAACCCCAGGGACACGACCTGACCCGTCGCGCGCAACACGCGCAGCGAATGGCGGGTCGTCTTCCCGAAATCGAGCGTCGGGTCGATCAGCACGCGCGAGGCCGGGACGCCGGCGTCCACGGCCCGGCGAGCGCCGTCGGCCAGGCCGGCCAGCACGCTGCGGACCACGTCGTCGGGGTCGGGACCATAGGTGACGTCGACCGGGTCCGTGCGGGGTGGCCTGCCCCCGGTGTGGGAGACCACGTAGCCGGCGCCGAGCGCGGCCGCGACCCCCACGAGACCGGGGTCGGCCCCCGCCCACGTGTCGTTCACGAGATCGACGCCCACGTCGGCGCAGGCCAGCGCCACCTCGGAGCGCCACGTGTCGAGACTGAGCACAAGGCCGGGGTGGGCGGCCCGGACGGCCTCGAGGAACGGCAGGACGCGGGCCACCTCCTCGTCGGCGTCCACCCACGAACCGACCTGACCAGCCCGGACGCCACCGACGTCCACGATGTCGGCGCCTTCGGCGACGGCCCGCTCGACGAGGTCGAGCGCCTCCGCGAACCCGGCCGTCCCCGTGGTGGCGTAGAAGGAATCAGGGGTGCGATTCACGATGGCCATGACCCCCGGATTCGCGTTGTCGAACCGGCGGCCGTGCAGCTCGAGAGGGGCAGCGAACCCGAGCTCTACCGGGTGCACGACGGGTTCATCTAGCATGGCCCCATCGTCCCACGGCAAGAGAGTGCACCCGCTAGCGACGAGGTCCGCCGCTGGCTCACACTCAAGGTGAAGAGCCACGGTGGCTCCCGCCCCCCACGATCCCGGAGGACTGCATGACGCCCCAGATCCGGACGCCCCACGACGCGGCTGAGGCCCTCGCCTTCATCGCGCGCGAGCAGGCGACCCCGCACCGGGGCACCGCCTACCTGAGCCAGGACCCCCGGTTCCTCGAGGCGTCCCTCGACACTGCTGTGCCCGGCTGGCGCGACCGCGTCCAGGTCGCCGTCGAGGACGGAACGGTGGTCGGTGCCGCGATCCCCCGCTGCGACCGCAGGCACGGGGTCTGCCATGTTTACGGGCCCTGGGCGGACGGCGAGGGGACGGCATGGGCCACCCGGGCGGGAGCCCTGCTCGACCACCTCGGCTCGCACGACCATGCGGCGATCTCCCGGCTGGAAGCCCGCTGCGACGTGGGGAACTCGCGCCTCGAGGACCTTCTCCGGGCCCGGGGCTGGCAGCCCGAGAGCCTCCAACACGTCTACCTGAAGCACTTCACCCCCGAGGAGATGTGGCGGGAGGTCCCCCGCACGCGGCCGGCCACGCTCCTCGACCTCGCCCTCATCCACGAACTGCACGACGCGGAGTTCCCCGCCACCTACACCAGCGCCCGCGAGTTGATCGAGGACCAGGCCCGGGTGACCGTGGTCGTGGAGTCCCCCGAGGGAGAGGTGCTCGGCTACGCGTCGGGCCACCTCCGCCCCGAGGGGCGCGGCCACCTGGACTACATGGCCGTGCACCCGGCGGCCCGCGGGCTGGGCGACGGACGCCTCCTGCTCGCCGCCGCCGGCAACGCCCTGCTCGACCGAACCCTCACCAACACGGTAACCCTGGCCGTCGACGACGAACGCGTCCCCGCGCAGCGGTTCTACGAAAGCGTCGGCTTCACGCGGATGTGCTCGTTCCGAATCTGGGCGAAGGCGTAACCGGTCCCGTACGCGCGTGAGGGGCCCTCGGGCAAGATGGAGTTCGACCCCTCACGAAAGGACCACGATGAAGTTCCGCTACCTCGGGAATTCGGGCCTCAAGATCTCGGAGATCGTCTACGGCAACTGGCTGACCCACGGCTCGCAGGTCGAGAACGAGGTCGCGACCCAGTGCGTCCGCGCCGCCCTGGACACGGGAATCACCAGCTTCGACACCGCCGACGTGTACGCGAACACGGTCGCCGAGAGCGTCCTGGGGGACGCGCTCGCCGGCGTCCGGCGGGAGTCGCTCGAGATCTTCACCAAGGTCTACTGGCCCACCGGCCCCAAGGGACCCAACGACGTCGGGCTTTCCCGCAAGCACATCATGGAGTCGATCAACGGCTCGTTGCTCCGGCTGAAAACCGACTACGTCGACCTCTACCAGGCCCACCGCTACGACACCGAGACGCCGCTGGAAGAGACCATGCAGGCGTTCGCGGACGTCGTCCGACAGGGCAAGGCGCTCTACATCGGCGTCTCGGAATGGACGGCCGACCAGATCCGGGCCGGGCACGCGCTCGCCCGGGACCTCGGCGTCCAGCTGATCTCATCACAGCCGCAGTACTCCATGCTCTGGCGCGTCATCGAGGCGGAGGTCGTCCCGACCAGCGAGGAGCTCGGGCTCAGCCAGATCGTGTGGTCGCCGGTGGCCCAGGGCGTCCTCACCGGCAAGTACCTGCCCGGGCAGCCCCTGCCCGAGGGGTCGCGGGCCACCGACACCAAGGGCGGCGCGACGATGATCTCGCGTTTCATGAACGACACCGTCCTGGAGCGGGTGCAGGCGCTGCGTCCGGTCGCCGACGAACTGGGACTCACCATGGCGCAGCTGGCCGTGGCCTGGGTGCTGCAGAACCCGAACGTCGCCGGCGCCATCATCGGGGCCTCTCGACCCGGGCAAGTGGCTGAGAACGTCCAGGCGTCCGGGGTGACGATCCCCGCCGAGCTGATGGAGCGCATCGACGCCGCACTCGCCGGCATCGTCGTGCGCGACGCGGGCCGCACCGCGGCCGGCGCGCCCCAGAGTCGACCGGCCTGAGTCCCGGATGAGGAAGGGCCCTCCCCGGCCAAGAGCGGGGAGGGCCCTTCCGTCCACGGGCCGGGCTACTGTGCGGCGTCCGGTTCGACCGATCCCTCGATGGAGGTCGCGGTGCTGGTGTGCTGCACCGTGATCTTGCGGGGCTTCGCCTCCTCGGCGACCGGAATGCGCAACTCGAGAACGCCGTCGTGGTACTGGGCCTCGATGCGGTCCAGGGCCACGCCGTGGCCGAGGGTCAACTGACGGGCGAACGTCCCGGTCGGACGCTCCCGGACGAGCCACTGCTGGTCCTCGGTGGCTTCGGCCGTCCGCTGGGCGCGGAGGGTGAGGGTGCGGTCCTCGATGTCGATGTCAATCGTGGCGGGGTCGACGCCCGGCAGGTCCACGCGGGCGACGAAGGTCTCGCCGCTTCGATAGAGGTCCATGGGCATCCCCACGCTCGCGGGGGTACGGGCCACGTCGGAGAACCAGCGATCCACCTCGTGGAACGGATCAAAAGTGCGGGCCATGATCATCACTCCTTCGGTTTGGGTTAGCACTCGCGCTCTGTGAGTGCCAACTCTACTCCGCCTGCGCGCACGCTCCAAGCCCGCCGCCGCAGCTTGATCCTGCCGCGCGCGAGCCGTCGGACGCCCCCTTCACCCTCAAGCCCGGCACCGGAAACCCTCAACCGGACGGGCTGCGGCGGCCGCGCCGGGTTAGGGTGCCAGCGACCGACCGGATGGAGACGCCGTGCCCTCCCCACGCCTGAACCGAACCTTCGCGGCCCTGGCGCTCGCGAGTCTGCTGGCCCTCGCTGCCGGGCCGCGCGTCCTCGCGGCCCCGACCGACCCCCGCACCGACGGGCCGGCCCCCGCGACGGCCATCGACACGACCAGCGTGATCGTGCACCTCACGGGTGAACCGCTGGCGACGTCCCCCCAGGCCGACCGGGCGGGTGGCCGCGTGGTGCTCAACGGCAAGAAGACAGCCCATCAGCGCGCGACGCTCGCCCAGCAGCGGAACACGTTGAAGGCCTGGCTGCGGACGAACGCCCCCCGCGCGCAGGTGACCGTGGAATACGACTTCGGGCTCAACGCGGTCGCGGTCCGGCTCAACGGCACCGCCGCTGACGCGCTGCGCGCGGCCCCCGGGGTCACCGAGGTGGAGTACCAGGAGACCTTCGCCCCTGACGCCGTCGACACGAGCCTGGCGCTCATCAACGCTCTGGAAGGCTGGGCAGCCGCCGGAGCCACGTCAGCCCCTGGCGACCCGGGCGCGTGGGCCGGCGCCGGGGTGCGCATCGGGATCGTCGACACCGGCATCGACGCCAGCCACCCCTGCTTCTCGGACGCCGGTTACCCCAGCCAGGCCCGCGTCGGCGACCCGCGCTTCACCAACAACAAGGTCATCGCAGCACGGGTCTTCGGCCACCAGGTCAAGCGGACCGGCGCGACTCCGGCCGACTTCCAGGGCCACGGCACCCATGTGGCCGGGATCGCGGCCTGCAACCTGGCCACGCCCGCGACGGTGAGTGGTGCGGAGATCCCAGGCGGCCGGAGCGGCGTCGCCCCGGGGGCCCTGCTGGGCAACTACAACGTGTTCCCGGGCCTGTCTGCGACCGCGCGCACGGAGGACATCGTCGACGCCCTCGAGTCCGCGGCCGAGGACGGCATGGACGTCATCACCCTCGCCCTGAGCGGCGACGGCATCTCGGGCAGACGGAGCCTCGGCACGAACGTCATCGACAACCTGGACCGCGCGGGCATCGTCGTGACGGCGTCCGTCGGGAACGGCGGCCCCGGTCCCGGAACGCTCGGGTCGCCCGGTTCTGCGGAGCGTGCGCTCACCGTCGGCGCTTCCTCCGTCGGCCACTACGTCGGCCTGCCGGTCAGCGCGTCCGGGGGGCAGGTCTCGGTCGGCGCGATCGGCGTGTTCCCCACGCCTGCCACGGACCTCACGGGTCCGTTGGCCGTCCTCCGGGACGACCAGGCTGTGTCCCAGGCGTGCGGGGAGCTTGCGCCAGGCTCGCTGGCGGGATCGGTCGCCCTGGTCTCCCGGGGCGGCTGCGCGTACAGCGACAAGGTCGTCGCGGCCGCCGCGGCGGGGGCAGTGGCGGTCCTGGTTCTCAACGACCGGCCCGGAGACCCCGAGGGCATGGGCGTTGACGGGCCCGTGCCCGACCTGCCGGCGGTGATGGTGCCACTCGGGGACGCCCCGGCGCTGCTCGCCCTCGAGGGGGACGACGTGACGCTCGGCGTCACCCCGACCTACCGCGCCTCAGGGAACGACAACTGGTTGCTGCCCTACTCGGCCTGGGGCCCGACCTCGGTGGACTTCCGGGTGAAGCCGGACGTCGTGGCGCCCGGAGGCGCCGTGATCTCGGCAGCCCCCGGTTGGGGCTGCCCCGCCACGCCAGAAAGCTGCTGGATCTTCCTCTCCGGGGCGTCCATGGCCACCGCGCACGCCGCAGGGATGGCCGCGGTCGTCCGGGACGCGCACCCGACGTGGGAGCCCTGGCAGGTCCGGTCGGCGATCGTGAACACCGCGGACGCCGACGGCGTTCTGTCGCCGGAGGGAGGGGCGCCGCTCCGCGACGTCCGCGTGGTGGGCGCGGGCTTGGGGAACCTGGCGGACGCCGTGGGCGCAACCCTGACGTTGACCCGGCCGAGCGTCTCGTTCGGGGCCGTGCCCAGCGGGGCGGGCGCAACCCGGACCGAGACGCTGACCGTGACGAACGTGTCGGGCGGCCCTGTGACCCTCGCGCCCACGATTGCGGGGGACGGCGTCTTCACCGCGAACGCGGGCGCAACGACGCTGGCGGCAGGGGCGAGCACGACGGTGACGGTGACGCTGTCGCTGCCGCGGTTCGCGGGCGAGTCCGTGTTGCAGGGACAGGTGTGGCTGGACGACCAGACGCACGCGGCGGTGTTCGTGCAGGTGAAGTAGCCGGAGATGTTCCGGCGGTGCTCCACCAGGGCCTGCTGGGCTCACCCCGCGTCGACGGTTTCCCTCGCCGGACGCGTCCGGACCACGTCGTGCGCCACCAGGGCGAGCAGGAAGAGCGTCAGGCCGACCAGCAGCACGTTGCGTGTGGCCAGCAGCGTCACGGCCCACTCGGTCTGCTCGCGCCGGAACGTCACGGCGCCGTAATGGGTCGGGTACACCCCGGTGGTCAGCGTCATGAGCACGACCACCCATGCCGTCACGACCCAGGCACGGACTGACTCGAAGGCGTCCGCGTCCGCGTCGGCCGCCCCCAGCACGACAACCCCGAGCGCCCCGAGCCACAGGATGTACTGGGGGCTCAACGCCTTCGAGGTGACGATGAACAAGGTGATGAGCAACAGGGCCAGGACGCCGGTCGTCCGGCGCGGGCACCCCCGAACAAACCACCC
>CAZZGU010000100.1:0-7007 GCA_964653755.1 uncultured Nigerium sp.
CGCCGCCGCCGAGAACCGGGGTGTCGCCCTTCATCGAAGGCGTCGTGAACATGCCGACCGTCTGGTCGAGCTGCGTGAACACCTCGTCGGGGAAGAAGCCCTTCTGGGTGATGAAGTTGCCCTGCTTGCCCAGCCAGCACTTCGGCTCGGCGTCGAACATCGGGTTGAGCGCCTGCGCGAACGCGTTGGACGCCGCCGCCTGCGCGCCGCCGTAGACGTTGCCCTCGGTCAGCAGGAGCTGGTTGTAGACGGCGAACGACTCGCGGATCTCGGGGCTGTCGAACTTGATCTCGCCCTTGACCCACTTGTCGTACACCTCAGTGCCCTGGGTCTGCAGGACGTAGTCCTCGATCCAGTCGGTCGCAGGCCAGCCGGTGGCCGAACCCGAACCGAGGCCGAAGCAGAAGGGGGTCCTGCCGTCGGCCTTGATCTTCTCGACCAGGGCGAGCAATTCGTCGTGCGTCTTGGGCACGGTGTAGCCGGCCGCTTCGAACGCGGGCTTGTTGTACCAGTAGAAGCTCTTGCCGTTCATGGCCATCGGCGCGCCGTAGACGACGCCGTCCACGGTTGCTGCATCCAGGAAGCCGGGGACAATGTCGGCCTCGAGCTTGTCGAGGTCGATCTGGGTGCCGAGCTCGGCCAGCATGCCGCGCTTGGCCTGGGCCTGCAGGATGCCGGGCTGCGGGAAGATCGCGATGTCGGGCATGGAGCCGGAGGCGACCTTGGTCTGGATCATCTCTTCGAAGCTGTCGGACTGGATGAAGTCGAGCTTGACGCCGTTGGCCGAGGCCCAGGCGTTCAAGTCGGCCTGGAACGCGGTGGACTGCTCGCCGGAGAACGCGTACATGACCTGGACGGTCTCCTTCGCGGTCACCTCCGTGGAGGTCTCCGCAGGCTTGGACTGGCTGAGGCAGCCGGTGGTGAGAAGGCCAGCAGCGGCGACCGCCGCGAGAACCTTCAGGGACGTTCGGGGCATCGATGCTCCTTGAGGTAAGGGCGTGAGCCGTCGGTCGACCCACGCGGTAAATCGTGTCACCTGTGCTGAGTATGGCTGGCAACCCGCGCAACTGGAACGGGTGTTTCCCAACTGTTACCGCTCTTGCGGGATGCTGCCGCCTTGACTCTAATGGGGCCTGTGCAGCAATCCGATGCCGCCACCCCGGGGTGGTCCAGACCCACCATCGCGGACGTGGCCCGTGAGGCGGACGTCTCCTCGACCACGGTTTCCCTCGTCCTGTCGGGCAAGGCGGAACGGATCAGCGGCGTCACGCGGGAACGCGTGATCCGGACCGCGGAGTCCCTCGGCTATCGCCCGAACCGCGCGGCGCAGGGTCTCCGGGGTGGCCGGAGCGGCACGCTGGGGCTGCTCACCGACTACATCGCGACCCAGCCCTACTCGGGCCCCATCCTCGCCGGCGTCACCGACGTCGCCTGGGAGCGCCGCCAGCGCGTGCACCTCATCAACACCACCCTCGACGAGGAGCGCCTCGCGGCCGGCATCGAAGACCTTCTCTCGGAACAGGTCGACGCAATCGTGTTCGCGGCCATGGGGACCAGCGCGCTGACGCCCCCGGAGCGGATCTACCGGGTGCCGACCGTCTTCCTCAACGCGTTCCCGGTGGGGCACGAAGCGCCGGTCTATCTGCCCGACGAGCGGTCGGGAGGGCGTGCCGCAGCCCAACACCTGCTGGACCTCGGACACACCCGGATCGCGATGCTCGCCGGAGGTTCCGACGCCTGGGCGACGGGCGTCCGGGTCACGTCGTTCCGTGAGGCGCTGCGTGACGCAGGACTGGACGCCGACGCGGCGCCCATCCGCTATGGCAACTACCGGCTCGACACGGGCTACGCGCTCACGCTCGAGGTCATGAACGACGCCTCCCCGCCCACCGCGCTGCTGTGCGGCAATGACCAGATGGCCACGGGCGCGTACCTCGCGCTGGCACGGCTGGGCCTGCGCATCCCCGAGGACGTGTCGCTGGTCGGCTACGACGACGAACCCACCGCGGCGCTGCTGACTCCCCCGCTCACCACGGTCCAGCTCCCCTTCTACGAGATGGGGCGCCTGGGGGCCGAGGCGATCCTGGCGGGGACGCTCCAGAACACCAGCCGCTGGCTCGACTGCCCCCTCGTCCTCCGCGGCTCGACGGCGCCGCCGGCCAGCCGAGCCTAGCCCTCCAGCGTCCGGATCGTCCCCTCCAGATCCCGGAGGGCAGCGCGAACCGCCTGGTCGGCGTCGATCCCGGACGCCTGCGCGCGAGCGACCAGCGCGAGAACTTCCTGGCCCACGGCGTCGGCGGTGACGGCGGCGTCCGCGAGATGGACCGGCACCGCGTGGGCCCGGGCTCGCGCGACCACCTTGGTGGCCCGTGCCAGTGAGGACAGCGGAGCGGGGATGCCCTCCAGTGAGGAGCTCCGTCCCTTCTCGGCGCCCTTCGACCGCTCCCACGAGCCGATCAGGTCGTCGGGCACGGCTTCTGCGTCGAAGACCCAGGGGTGTCGGCGGACGAGTTTGTCGCTGATGCGGGCGGCCACGTCTTCGAGCGTGAAGCGGCCCTCCTGCGACGCGATCTCGGCGTGGAAGACGACCTGGAGAAGCAGGTCGCCGAGCTCTTCGGCGAGGTGGTCGTCACCAGAGGAGGTTTCGATGGCCTCGATCACCTCGGCCACCTCTTCGATCAGGTGGGTCACGAGGGACGCATGAGTCTGTCCGGCGTCCCAGGGGCAACGCTGTCTCAGAGTGTGCGTCACCCTCACGAGCCGCTCAAGCTCGGGAAACGCCACGGGTCAGGCCTCTTCGACCGCCCGGGAGAGGCTGCCGCTGCCGCCGACGTTGAGTGCGGACGGCACCCACGTGCCGTAGCGCGGGTTGAGCTGCACCTCGAACGCACCGGCCTGCTCGAAGTAGCCGGCCTCGCCGATCCGGTCCAGCAGGATGGCGGTGTCAAGGTAGTCGTCCACCACACCGCGTCCGCCCGGCTGCTCGGCCACTCGCTGCATCGACGGGACGGCGGCCAGGGCCTGGGCCCGGTCGGCGTCGGTGATCTGGATGCTGTTGGCCTCGGCGACCCGCTCGCTCAGCACTCCGCGCACCATGACGCCCGCGATCGTCTGGCGATTCTGGCGGGGGTCGGCGCCCAGCGCGACGAACGCCTGGTTGGCCTCCTCCACCTGCGCCTCCGTGATCGCCTGACCGTCGACGACGGCGGCGTTCTGGGGACTACCCGAGCATCCCGCCAGGGCGAGCATCGTCGCGGCCGCCACGGCCAGGGTGCGGACTGCCTTCTTCATTGATGGACTCCTCGGGTCAACGCGTCGTGCGCGAGTCTAGTGCCTGCACCGGGTCTCACCCGAAGATGTCGGCCACTACCCGGGCAGCCCACTCCAGGAGCGGCCCATCCGCGACGGGCTGACCGCTCACCGGGCGCGTCAGCGGCCGGGGCACGAGGATGTGACGGGCGGCCTTCATGACCCGGGAGCCGGGGTAAAGGCGGGCCAGGCGCATCTGGCGGGAGTCCGGCAGGTCGGCGGGCCCGAACCGGATCATGGGGCCTGCAGCGATCACCTCGGTGAGGCCCGCGGCCCGGCATGCCTGGCGGAAACGGGCGACGTCGAGCAGTGCTGCCACCGGTCCGGGGATCGGCCCGTACCGGTCGACCAACTCCTCGGCGATGGCCGCCAGCGTGGCCGTGTCGCGGGCCGCCGCCAGGCGCTTGTACATCTCCAGGCGGAGCCGTTCGGAGGCCACGTAGTCCACGGGCAGGTGGGCCTCGACCGGCAACTCGATCTTCATTTCCGGCTCGGGCTCGACGACGTCGCCCCGGAAGTCCGCGACGGCCTCCCCCACAAGCCGCAGGTACAGGTCGAAGCCGACCTCGGCGATGTGGCCGGACTGTTCGGCTCCCAGGAGGTTGCCGGCGCCGCGGATCTCGAGGTCTTTCATGGCGATCGACATGCCGGCGCCGAGTTCGCTGTGGGCCGCCATGGTCGCCAGACGGTCGTGCGCGGTCTGGGTGAGCGGCTTCTCGGGCGGATAGAGGAAGTAGGCGTAACCACGCTCCCGTCCACGACCGACCCGGCCCCGCAACTGGTGGAGCTGCGACAGTCCGAGCAGATCGGCCCGCTCGATGAGCAGGGTGTTCGCCGTGGCGATGTCGAGGCCCGCCTCGATGATCGTGGTGCACACGAGCACGTCGACCCGGCGTTCCCAGAACTCGACCATGACCTTCTCCAGGTCGCTCTCGTTCATCTGGCCGTGGGCGACCGCGACCCGCGCCTCGGGCACGAGGTCCCGTACCTTCTGGGCCGCCTTCGCGATCGAGGTGACCCGGTTGTGGATGTAGAACACCTGCCCCTCGCGGGCGAGTTCGCGGCGGACGGCCGCCCGTACCTGCCCTGCGTCGTAGGGGCCGGCGAAGGTCAGCACCGGGTGGCGCTCCTCGGGGGGCGTGGTGATCACGCTCATCTCGCGGATCCCCGTGACCGCCATCTCGAGCGTCCGCGGGATGGGGGTTGCCGACATCGCCAGGACGTCCACATTCAGGCGCAGCTTCTTCAGCGCTTCCTTGTGCTCGACCCCGAACCGCTGCTCCTCGTCGACGATGACCAGACCCAGATCCTTGAAGACCACGTCGGGCCCCAGGAGCCGGTGGGTGCCCACCACAACGTCGACGGCCCCGTCTCCGAGGGAGGCGAGCGTCTTCTTCACCTCATCAGCGGACTGGAATCGCGACAGCGCCGCCACGGTCACCGGGAAGCCGGCGTACCGGTCGGCGAACGTCGCGTAGTGCTGCTGCACGAGCAGCGTCGTCGGCACGAGGACAGCAACCTGCTTGCCGTCCATGACGGCCTTGAACGCCGCACGCACCGCGATCTCGGTCTTCCCGTAGCCGACGTCGCCACAGATGAGCCGGTCCATGGGGACGACCTGCTCCATGTCGGCCTTGACCTCGGTGATGGCGGCGAGCTGGTCCGGCGTCTCGACGTGGATGAAGGCGTCCTCAAGTTCGCGCTGCCACACGGTGTCAGGGCTGAACGCGTACCCGCGGGTGGCTTGCCGGGCCGCGTAAAGCCTGATCAGTTCGGCGGCGATCTCGCGGACGGCCTTGCGGGCGCTGGTCTTGCGCCGGGCCCAGTCGGCGCCGCCCATGCGGTCGAGGGCGGGCGCCTCGCCGCCCACGTACCGGGTGATCTGATCGAGGGAGTCCATGGGGACGAAAAGCCGGTCCCCCGGCTGGCCGCGCTTGCCGGGCGCGTACTCGATGACGAGGTACTCGCGCCTCGCGCCGCCGACCGTCCGCTGGGTCATCTCGACGTAGCGTCCGACGCCGTGCTGGTCGTGCACGACGTACTCACCGGCGGTGAGCGCGAGGGGGTCGATCTGGTTGCGGCGCCGTGCGGGCATCCGCCGGGACGACTTGTCAACGTCGCGCTGCCCCGACAGGTCCCCCGCGGTGAGGACCACGAGCCGCAGTGAGGGCGACCGGAAACCGTGGGTGAGGTCAGCGACCACCACGCCGACGCGCCCGGCCAGGTCGGCCTGGGCCAGGAGCTCCCCCAGCCGGGCGGCCCGGCCCGGCGTGTCGGCCACCACGACGACGGTCCAGCCGTCGGCGGCGGCGTCCGCGATCGCGCGCATGGCGCGCTCGGTGTCGCCCCGGAAGACCTCGCTGGCTGTGGCGTCCACCCTGCGCACGTCCGGGTCCTCCGCGAAGGACGCCAGCGTCCACCACCCCAGGCCTCGGGCCAGCGCGGCCGTCCGGACCTTCCCCAGCGTGCGGTAGGCGGACGCCTCGAGATCGATCGGCGCCTTGCCCCCCTCGGCGGCCGCGGCCCACGAGGCCGCGAGGAACTCCTGGGAGGTGGCGTGCAGTTCCAGCGCCCGCGCCCGCACCCGCTCGGGGTCGCTGACGACCACCCTCGTCCCCGGCGCGAGCACGTCCACCAGGAGCTCCATGCCGTCGACCAGCGCGGGCGCGAGCGCCTCCATGCCGTCGACCGCATGGCCCTCGGCGATGCGCTCGAACAGCTCGACGAGCCCGGCGGGAAGTTCCGGGTTTCCCGCGTGTCGAGCGGCGCGGGCGCGCACGGCGTCCGTGAGCAGCAACTCGCGGCACGGAGACGCCGTCACCCCGCTCAGCAGCAGGTCGCCGGAGCGCTGGTCGGCAACGCTGAAGGGGCGGATCTCCTCGATGGTGTCCCCGAAGAAGTCGACACGCACGGGGTGTTCCTCCGTCGGCGGGAACACGTCGATGATGCCGCCGCGCACCGCGAACTCCCCGCGC
This sequence comes from uncultured Nigerium sp., assembly GCA_964653755.1. Classification (GTDB taxonomy): domain Bacteria; phylum Actinomycetota; class Actinomycetes; order Propionibacteriales; family Propionibacteriaceae; genus Propioniciclava. The sequence continues at coordinate 6,285 of CAZZGU010000100.1, forward strand.
CGCTCGACGAGATCGACGCGGACGTAGGCGGCATCGACGAGTGCGCGCGCGACCTCTTCGATGTCGTGGTCGGCGCCGACCGCAAGCCGGACGGGTCGCAGCTGACCGAGCCCCCGGGTCTGAGGCTGCAGCACGGCACGCACGGGGGCGACGATGACGGCGGGTGCCGGGGAATCCGCGACGCCGGCCAGGCGGCGCAGCACGTCGAGGCGTCGACCGACCGTGTCCGACCGTGGCGAGAGGCGTTCGTGCGGGAGCGTCTCCCAGGCCGGGTAGTAGGCGACGTCGGAGTCCCCGAGCAGGGACGCCAGCGCGTCCGTCCACGCCTCGGCCTCGCGATAGGTCGAGGTGACGACCAGCAGGGGCCGGCCAGCCGCGCGCGCGAGCGCCGCGACCACGAGCGGGCGCATCGCCTCGGGCACAGCGGCGTCCACGATTGCCTCGCCGTCCGAGCGCGCAGCAGCCATCAGCTCACTGACAACGGGTTCGGAGGCGACGAGCCTGATGAGGCCGTCCAGATCCACCGGACCAGTGTAGGGCCCGCCACCCTGGCCCCCGGCGCGGGGGCCAGGGCCCGGAACCCCGCTCAGCGGATCATCGCGTGGTAGCTCTGCAGGGACCGGACTGCGTCGGATCCGGCCAGCCGCGCGGCGATGCCCTGGGCGGCGGCCTGGGCTTCCGAGGTGGTGGTGACATAGGGGACGCGCGCCCGGATGGCGGCCT
>CAZZGU010000100.1:7017-8985 GCA_964653755.1 uncultured Nigerium sp.
GCCTTGCGGATGTAGGAGTCGTCGTACTCCGAGGAGGCGCCCGCGGGGGTGTTCACGACCAACTGGACCCGGCCCTCGCCGATCGCGTCGGCAAGGTTCGGGTGACCCTCGTGGAGCTTGAGGACGCGCTCGGCCGGGATCCCCTGGTCGGCCAGGAAGCGCTGGGTCCCCTCCGTTGCCAGCAGCGTGAAACCGGAGCGCACGAGCGTCCGGGCCGCGGCGAGGATGTTGGCGCCCGGCGATCCCGCCCCCGTGTCGACCCGGTCCCGTTCGGCCACGGTGAGCAGGACGTTCCCCGCCAGGGGCAGCGGCGACTGGGCGGCGTCCTGGGACTTGAAGAAGGCCAGGCCGGGGTTCGTTCCCAGGCCGAGCACCTCGCCGGTCGAGCGCATCTCGGGCCCGAGCAGGGGGTCGACCTCCGGGAACATGGGGAACGGGAAGACGGCTTCCTTGGCCCCGAAGTACGGCACTTCGCGGTGCCGGAGCCCCAGGTCGGCGAGCCGGGCACCGAGCATGAGCTGGGTGGCGAGGCGGGCCATGTTGATGTCGCACACCTTCGAGACCAGCGGGACGGTGCGGGAGGCGCGGGGGTTGGCCTCAAGGACGTAGACGACGTCGTCGAGGATTGCGTACTGGATGTTCATGAGCCCCACGACCCCGAGTTCCACGGCGATGCGGCGCGTGTAGTCCTCGATCGTGGCGATGTGCCTCGCCGGGATCGTCACCGGGGGGATCAGGCAGGCCGAGTCGCCGGAATGGATGCCGGCGTACTCGATGTGCTCCATGACCGAAGGCACGAAGGCGTCCTGGCCGTCGCACAAGGCGTCGGCCTCGCACTCCAGGGCGTTCTCGAGGAAGCGATCGATGAGGATCGGCCGATCCTGCGTGACGCCGACAGCCGCACGCATGTAGCGACCCAGAGCCTCGTCATCGTGGATGATCTCCATGCCACGCCCGCCGAGGACGTAGCTCGGGCGCACGATGACGGGGTACCCGATGGTGTTGGCGACCCCGATCGCCTCGTCGACGTCGACGGCCATGCCGGCCTCGGGCATCGGGACGCCGAGGGAGTCCATGATCGCCCGGAACCGGTCGCGGTCCTCGGCGAGGTCGATCGTCTCCGGGGAGGTGCCGAGGATGGGGACGCCGGCGTCCTCCAGGGCACGCGCGATGTTGAGGGGGGTCTGGCCTCCGAACTGGCAGACCACGCCCTCGGGACGCTCCTTCTCGTAGATCGCCAGCACATCCTCGACCGTGAGGGGCTCGAAGTAGAGCTTGTCCGAGGTGTCGTAGTCGGTGGAGACGGTCTCGGGATTGCAGTTGACCATGATCGTCTCGAAGCCGGCGTCACGCAGCGTGTAGGCGGCATGGACGCAGCAGTAGTCGAACTCGATCCCCTGGCCGATGCGGTTGGGGCCACCGCCCAGCACCATGACCTTGCGCGCGTCGCTCACCGGAACCTCGTCGGCGCCGGAGTAGGTCGAGTAGTAGTAGGCAGCATCCTCGACGCCGCTCACGGGCACGGTCTGGAAGGCGTGCACGATGCCCTCGTCCAGCCGGCGGCGACGGACATCGGCCTCGGGGGCCTTGAGGATCCCCGCCAGGTACGCGTCACCAAAGCCGTCCTGCTTGGCCTGACGGAGCAGGTCGCCGGGCAGGTCGGTGAGGCGTCCGGCCCAGCCCTCCAACTCGGTCTCCAGGGCGACGAGTTCGGCCAGCTGCTCGATGAACCACGCCTTGATGTGCGTCAGTTCGTGGAGCTGGTCGACCGTGGCCCCCGCGCGGAGCGCCTCGTACATCAGGTACTGGCGCTCGCTCGTGGGGTACTCCAGGCGACGCAGCAGCTCGGGCAGCCCCAGTTGGCGGAAGTCGGAGGCGTTGCCCAGCCCCGTCCGGCCGTTCTCCAGGGACCGAATGGCCTTGCCGAACGACTCCTTGTAGTTCTTGCCGATGCTCATGACCTCGCCG
>CAZZGU010000101.1:0-3813 GCA_964653755.1 uncultured Nigerium sp.
GAGCGAGTTGATGAGGCCCTCCCGACGGAAGGAACCTTGAATGGCTGTCGTGTTGCAGATCGACTTCCCCAGTCCCGGTCCGTTCGGCGACCAGATCACACCAGCGGCTGGAGAGCCTGAGTCACCGGCATCCGCGCGAAGTGGAAAGGGTGACCCATGGGCGAGCACGGGGGAGCGCACCGCACACCGGTCACCCACGACAACTGCGCCGGCGTCGCGGGGCCCTTCTTTCACGGCACGAAGGACGCCCTGGACGTGGGCGCCGAGCTCGTTCCTGGCTACGGATCCAACTTCCGTGAGGGCCGGGTGTCGAACAACATCTACTTCAGTGCCCTCGTGGAGACGGCCGCGTGGGGAGCCGAGTTGGCCACGGCGCTGGCCGGGAGTGGCACGCGCGGCCACATCTATGTGGTCGAGCCCCTGGGTCCGTTCGAGGACGACCCGAATGTGACCGACAGGCGGTTCCCCGGCAATCCCACCCAGTCCTACCGGACACGCCACCCGCTGCGCGTCGTCGCCGAGGTCGAGCGTTGGGAAGGTCATGACCCGGCTGTGTTGGAGGGCATGCTGGCCCACCTCGCGCAGCTCCAGGAGCAGGGTCTCGACGTCATCGACGACTAGCACGGATCTGCCCCTCGGAGGGCCGGGGCCGGCCTTGGGTGCGGCTGGGACACTGGCCGTATGCCAGTGCTGGAGGAACTGTGGCGCCGCGTGTCGGCGACGACTCCGGTTCCGGACGCCTCCGCGCTCGTCCTGATCGGGTTCGCCGCGCTGGCGGCTGTGGTCTTGGCGTGGCCCGCGGTGCGGATGGTCGTCACGGTCTGTCACGAAGCCGGGCACGCTGTCGCGGCCACGTTGACCGGTCGCTCGCTGGAGGGGATCCGGCTTCACTCCGACACCTCCGGCCTGACGGTCTCCCTGGGCAGGCCGACCGGCGTAGGCATGGAGGTGACACTGTTCGCCGGGTATCCGGCCGCCTCCGTGGTCGGTCTGCTCGCTGCCTTCGTGGCCGGCGCCGGCTACGCAGTGGCGATGCTGGGCCTGTTGGTGGTGCTGCTGGCGTTGATGCTGCTGAAGATCCGCAACGTTCACGGGGCGCTGGTCGTCCTGGGCCTGGGCGCCGGACTGGGCCTGGCGGCCTGGTACGCACCAGCAGAGATTCTGGTCTGGCTCGCCTACGGGCTGGCATGGCTCCTGCTGCTGGCGGGCCCGCGTCCGGTGCTCGAACTGGCGCTGCGCGGCGGCCGGGCAGACTCGGGGTCGGACGCCGCGCAGCTCGCGCGGCTGACGCACCTGCCCCGGGTGGTCTGGATCGTGCTGTGGCTGGCGGTCACGGTCGGAGCGCTGGCGTCCGGCACCGCCTTGATGCTGCCCGGCATGTTGTCCAGCTGACGACGTTCAGCTGGGCCCAATCGACGGAGCATACTTCGGTGAACCCGGCGAGACCCGAGATTTCTCAGACCGGTCGAGCCGCGCCTAACCAGCGGTTCGGCCGCCAGATGTCCCTGAACCGACGCTCGATCAGAAAAAGTGGCAAATTTCGGCTTCCAGAGCAATCGAGCGTCGGTTGAGGGTCATCCCTGGTCTCTGTTGTTCCACGCGCGTCGCGGATTCGGTCAGCTCACCCCTCTTCGGTCCTCCCGAACCACGAGGGCCGCCACGCGGCCCCGGCCACTGAGCTGAGGTGATCCGGGTCTGCACGCTGACAACCGCTCCGCGACGACCGCGAAGGGCATCACCCAGAATCGAGCGGCGCTTCAGGCGTCCGCCTCGCAGATGAGGCCGCTCCCACGCACGGACAGGCCCACCACGTCACCCGCCCCAGGCAACAGCACCGGATCAGCCAGCCGCAGCAGCACCGGATGGCCGTCCGCCAGCCTCAGCCACACGAGCGCATCGTGTCCGTGGAACGCGACGCGGTCGACGCGGGCTGGCGCCCCGTGGGCGTCAAGCGTGATCTGCTCCGGACGCACCAGCACGCGCACGGGACCCGCGGCGTCCGACGCCAGCGCGACAGCGCCGAGGGCGGTGACCGCGACAGCCCCGGACGCCTCGGCGTCCAGCCAGCAGGCCTCGCCCACGAATCCCGCGACCCAGGTGTTGGCGGGGCGCGTGTAGAGGTCGACCGGCGTCCCCACCTGGACGACCCGGCCGGACGACATGACCGCCACCCGGTCAGCCATGCTGAGCGCTTCGCCCTGGTCGTGCGTGACGAGGATGGCCGTCACGCCCTGCTCGGCGAGCACTCTCCGGACGTCGTCGCGCAGGTCGGCCCGCAGGCCGGCGTCCAGTGCGCTGAACGGCTCGTCGAGCAGGACGACCTCGGGCTCGGGCGCGAGCGCTCGGGCCAACGCGACGCGCTGCTGCTGCCCGCCCGACAACTCGTGCGGCATGCGCGAGCCGAGGCCGGCGAGACCGACGAGGGCGAGGTAGTCCGCGACGATGCCGGCCTTGGCGCGTCGGCGTCCCGGCAGGCCGAACCCCACGTTGTCCGCGACGGAGAGGTGCGGGAAGAGCGCCCCCTCCTGGGGGACGACCCCGATGCCACGGCGGTGGGTGGGCAGGTGAAGGGCGTCGAGGGCCACCACGTGGTGATTGAGGGTGATGCGGCCGGCGTCGATCCGCTCGAACCCGGCGATCGAGCGCAGCAGCGTGGTCTTGCCGCACCCGGAGGGCCCCAGCACAGCCAGGAACTCCCCGCGGTAAACGTCGAGGTCGACGCCGTCGAGGGCACGGACGCCGCCGAACGCCTTGGACACCCGGCGCAGGGACAGCGCCGTCGCTGGGGGCTGCGCCTCGAGCGTGCTGAGGTCGGGCTGGTTGAAGTCGGGCTGGGTCAGGGCGGGCCGGTTGAAGTCGGGCTGGGTGAGGTCGGGCTGGACGGCCGTCATGGTCAGGGGTCCTCCGTTCCGAAGGCGCCGCTGCCGCGCGCGAGGATCCACGTCGGGACGGCGGCGAAGAGAATCAGCAGGGCGGCGTACGGCGCGGCCGCGGCGTACTGCTCGACCGAGGTGTACGTCCACAGGCGGGTGGCGAGGGTCTCCATGCCCGTGGGGCGGAGCAGGAGGGTGGCGGGGAGTTCCTTCATCGCGGCCAGGAACACCAAGGCCGCGCCCGCGCCGATCCCCGGCAGCATGACGGGCAGCGTGACCCGCCGCAGGGCGCCCCACGGGGTGAGGCCGAGCGACTGGGCGGCCTCCTCGAGGCTGGGTGGCGCTTGCCGGGCGGCGGACGCCACGGCCGCGGTCGCCAACGGGAGCAGGATCGTGACGAGGGCGAGCCCGAGCAGCCAGATCGACTGGTAGAAGGCGTGGGCGACGTTGATGCCGAAGAACACCAGCGACAGGCCGATGATGACGCCGGGCAGGGAGTGCGAGAGGAAGACGACGCGTTCCAACCCCCGCGAGAAGGGGCTCGGCACCCGGGCGGCGTACAGCCCGAGAGGGATCGCGAGCAGGACCGTCCCCATCGTGCCGAGCGCCGACGCCCCCAGGGACCCCCCGATGGCGCCGACGACCTCGCCGAGGCTGCCCGGGCGGGACACGCCGGCCGACACCCAGCGGACGAGCGACGCAACCGGCACCCCCAGGCTGATCAGCGCGACCCCGCCCAGGAACCCCGCAGCCGGCCAACGCCACCCACCGAGGCCGGCGCGCGGGGCCACGCGCTGACCGCCGCCCACGCGGGCAGAGCGGCGCTCGGCCCCCTTGGCGACTCGTTCGACGGCCATGATGACCACCGCCAGCACCATGAGCACCGAGGCGAGTGCGACCGCGCCGGTGCGGTCGAATCCGACGCTGAACGTGGTGAAGA
>CAZZGU010000101.1:3823-8964 GCA_964653755.1 uncultured Nigerium sp.
CGCATTCACGATCTCAGGATAGTTTCCATGACACCGGACAACACCAGTGTGCTGATCAGCGTGCAGGTGAACAACCCCAATAGCTACAAACTCATCCTGAAAGAGCTCAATCTCAAGCTGCTGGATCGAGACCGCGCCGAAGTCGGAGAGCGTGTAGAGGGCGACGAGCAGCCCGCCCGACGCGATCGCGGGCAAGACCCCGGGGAGCGTCACGCGGACGAGGACGCCGGCCTCGCGCGTCCCCAGGGCTCGGGCCATTTCGGCGGGTCCGGGGTCCTGGACGGCGAGCGCGCCGGCGACCGGGAGGTAGACGTACGGGTAGGAGTAGAGCGTGAGCACGAGGGCGGCGGCCCAGAAGCCGTCGAACCGGCCGGTGGGGTTCCACAGATCGGACACGGCCGCCCACGTGTAGGCGGCTACGTAGCTCGGCACCGCGAGGGGGAGGGCCAGGAGGACGCCGAGCCAGCGGCGTCCGGGCACCAGGGTGCGGGTCGCGAGCAGGGCGGCCACGACGCCGATGAGGGTGGAGCCGGCCCACACGATCGCGACCAGGCCGATCGTGCGACCGGTCATCGCCGCGACGCGGGGGGTGGCCACTTCGGCCAGGATGCGCCCCCAGCCCGCCTCGGACGCCCGCACCACGAGGTACACGCCCGGGACGAGCGAGACTGCCACCGCGAGCAGGGCGCCTACGAGGAGTTCCGGCCGGCGAGGCGCCCGGGGCAGGACGCCGCCCCGGACCCGAAGGGAGCGGGTCCGGGGCGGCGTCAGCGTGCGGGTGGTCAGAGCAGCCCCGCATCCTTGATCATCGTGATCGTCCTGTCGAGTTCGTCGAGGGCGGACAGGTCGACGTCCGGTGCGTCGAGCGTGGCCAACTCGGGCAGGCCGGGGGCCGTGGCCACGCCTGCGATCAGCGGGTACTCGAAGGTCTTCTGGGCGAAGTAGGTCTGGCCGTCGACTGACAGCAGGTAGTCGACGAGGGCTTGGCCGTCGGCGTCCGGCTGGTTGGCGAGCAGTCCCGCCCCGGAGACGTTGACGAGACCGCCGGTGTCGCCGCCCGCGAAGAAGTGGAGCTTCGTCCTGAGCTGGTCGGCGGGCTGTCCTACCTCGGCGGCCTTCTCGTAGAGGTAGTAGTGGTTCACCAGGCCGACCGGGAACTTGCCCGCCTCGATATCGGAAACGATGATGCCATTCCGCTCGCGGATCTGCGGTTCGTTGGCCTTGAGGCCCGCCAGGAAGTCCGCCGTCTTCACCTCGCCGTGCTGCGCGCGCATGGCCGTGATGAAGGACTGGAAGGACGCGTTCGTCGGCGCCACGCCGACCTTGCCCTTCCACTCGGGCCGCGTGAGGTCGAAGACGGACGCCGGGAGCTCGCCGGCGCCGACCAAATCGGCGTTGTAGGCCAGCACGCGCGAGCGTCCCGTGACGCCGACCCAGGTCCCCTGCGCGTCGCGGTAGGAGGCGGGCACCCGGTCGAGGGTGGTCTGGGGGAGGGCTGCGAACAGTCCGGCCTTGCCCACGGCGCCGAGTCCGCCGGCATCCTGGGCGAGGAACACGTGCGCGTTCGTGCGGTCGCCCTCCTCGATGAGTTGGGCGGCGAGCTGGGCCGTGTCGCCGAACCGCGCCTCGACGGTGATGCCGGTGGCGGCGGTGAACTCGTCCAGGAGCGGCTTGACGAGCTTCTCGCTGCGCCCGCTGTACAGCGTGACCGCCTGGTCGGACGCCCCAGCGGACGGACCCGTGGCGGGCGCAGCGGTGGGGGCGGCGGAGCAGCCCGTGAGCGCGAGGGCGAGGACGGTCAGGCCAGCGGCGACGCGCGCGGTCGTGACAAACATAAGACTCCCGATATTTAGGCTACGAAGCGGTTGCGATATTCGTCGGTGAGGGAAGGCTAGCCTAACCTCACGGGTGCGCGAAAGCCGTCCGCCCCGCTTCATGCCGAACGACCAGCCGCTCGGGGGAGCGCACCCCCACCCCTACGCTGGCCCCATGACGGATGCGGCGCGCAGGGTGCAGCGGACCTACCTCACCCTCACCCTGCTGACGACGCTCTCGGCGTCGTTCATCTGGGGCGTCAACACGCTCTTCCTGCTGGACGCCGGGCTCGACAACACCCAGGCGTTCCTGGCCAACGCGGCGTTCACGCTCGGCATGGTGCTGTTCGAGATCCCGACCGGCGTGGTTGCCGACACGCGAGGCCGCCGGTTCTCGTTCCTGCTGGGCGCGGCCACCCTGCTGGTGTCGACGCTGCTGTATCTCGCCATGTGGCAACTGCGGGCGCCCCTGGTCGGCTGGCTGCTGTCCTCGGTGCTGATCGGGCTCGGGTTCACGTTCTTCTCCGGCGCGACCGAGGCGTGGCTCGTGGACGCCTTGCGCTCGACCGGCATGACCGACGGGCTGGACGCCGTGTTCGGCCGCGCCCAGATGGTGTCGGGCGCGGCGATGCTGGTCGGGTCGGTGAGCGGCGGCGTCCTCGCTCAGGCGACTGGCCTGTGGGCGCCGTACCTGGCGCGGTCCGGACTGCTCGCCGTGACCCTGGGCGTCGCGTGGGTCGCGATGCGCGATCTGGGGTTCACCCCGGACGCCGGCGCGCGTCCCCTCGCCGCGGCGCGGAGGATACTCGCCGGCGCCGTTGACGGCGGGCTGCGTAACCCGCCCGTGCGGTGGCTGATGGTCGCGGCCCTGTTCACCTCCGGCACCGGGTTCTACGTGTTCTACGCCCTGCAACCCTTCCTCCTGGAGCTGTACGGGGACCCGGGCGCGTACACGATCGCAGGGTTGGCCGCGGCAACGGTCGCGGGCGCCCAGGTGATGGGCGGACTGCTGGCACCCCGCGTGCGGAGGCTGGTCCGGCGTCCCACGGACGCCCTCGTCGCAGCCGCGGTGGTCGGGGCCGGGCTGCTGGCCGGAGTCGGCTTCGCCCGCTCGCTCATGCCCGCGCTGATGCTCGTCGCGGGCTGGGCCCTGGTCACCGCGATCGTCGGTCCGATCAGGCAGTCGTTCATCAACGGACTGATCCCGTCGACGCAGCGCGCCACCGTGCTGTCCTTCGACTCCCTGATGGGCTCTGCCGGCGGCGTGGTGGCGCAGCCCGCACTGGGTCGCGTCGCCGACATCAACGGCTACGCGGCGTCCTACCTGGTCTCCGCAGCGGTGGCCGCGGTGGCGATCCCGTTCACCGCGTTCGCCCGGCGCGGGGACAGGCCGTGATGCCGGGGCATTTCTCCATGGCGGCTGTACGTCCGCAGTTCTAAGCTGGGAAGGCCGACCGGATGACGGTCGTCCGGTCCGCAAGGGGAGGCGTCATGCTCGCCGATCATGTCCCGATTCCCACGCTCGCGGTTGCAGACCTCGACCGGGCCAGGGCTTTCTACGAAGGGGTGTTGCATCTCGCACCCCAGGGGGACGCGCCGGACGGCGTCCTCTACGGCGCCGGCGGCGGCACCTTCCTCGTGTACCCCTCGTCCTTCGCCGGGACCAACAAGGCCACGGCCCTGTCGTTCCGGGTACCGCCCGAGGCGTTCGACGCCGAGGTCGCGGCCCTGCGCGCGGACGGCGTGACGTTCCTGACCTTCGAATTCCCCGGGGGAACGTGGGAGGACGGCGTCGCGACCATTGAGGGGCAGGGCAAGGCCGTCTGGTTCCAGGACCCTGATGGCAACATCCTCAACATCGACGCCATGGGGTGACCCGCTGGCTGACCAAGCTCGATGGCCCGAACGGCGCCCCGGCTGAGCCGGCGCGCCGTTCGTTTGTGGCCCTTCAGGAGGCGGGTGTCACCGTCACGGGGTGTAGCCGTCCGACAGGGTCTTGAGGAACGCGACGATCGCGGCCTCTTCTTCGGGGGTGAGGCCGAGGTCGCCGAGCTCGGCGGTGTTGACGTTGTCCGTCACCTCGGGTGCGGGCCAGCACTCGTTGGCGAGGGCCTCGGCCTCAGTGGCATCCGCCAGTTCGCCGGTGCACCGGGGCCACGCGTCGCGGGTGTTGTAGAACTTGACGATGCCCTCCAACGACTTAAAGTAGCCGTTGTGGCCGTAGGCCTTCACGATGGTTTCGCTTCCGAGGGCCACGTTTCGCAGCGTCGGCACCTTGTGCTTGCCCATGTTCTCTGCGGCGTAGGACCCGTAGTCAAGTCGCTTCTCGAGGAACCCTCCGAGTCCCGGATCCGCCCACGTGGGGTTCGCGATGGTCGCCGGGTTCTCCGGGTTCTTCGGAATGCCCAGGTTGTCGAACGTGTAGTCCGTGAAGAGGGCTTGCTTGCCACTGGTCAGGTGGCAGAGCTTGCATTGACCCTTGCCCTGGAACAACGCGAATCCGAGACGCTCCTGCTGGGTCAGCTTGGCCTGGCCCTTGAGTGAGAGGTCGTACTTCGAGTTGAACGCGTTCACTTCCGTCGACCCCTCGTAGGCGGCGATGGAGAGCGCGAGCTTGTCGTAGGTGGCGTTCGACATTGCCCTGTCGCTTTCGTCCAAGCCGACACTGCCTGTCCCGGTGGAGCACTGCGTCGCGACATCGGCCGGCCACGTCGTCGGGCAGGTGCCCGGACCCCAGACGTCCTCCACAGACACCACGTACTCCGACTTGGGAGCCGTGCAGGCCCGGTACACCACGCAGGCGCTGTCGGGCAGGGCCTGCTCGACCGGGTTCAGGAACGGACCCTTCGCCTGCTCGGCGGCAGGACTGCCCAGGGTCTCACCCGTCGCGCGCCCGTCCCAGAAGTTGCCGCCGACGAAGAGGCCCTTCTTGTCCACGGACAGGATCGGGCTCTGGGTGGCGTACGCCGCGCTCGGCGGCTTGCGGTCGCCGAAGGCGCCCGCGATGGAGCCTTCGTACACGGATCCGTGGGCGTTGAAGTCCGTGTCCGGGCCGACCCACCCGGCGGCGGGGGCGTGGCACGTGGCGCAGGATTGGTTGCCGTTGAGCGACAGGTTCTCGTCGAAGAACAGGGACTTGCCCAATTGTTCGCTGTCGCTGAGGTTCACCTCGGCGGAGACGCCGGCCCCCAATCCCAGCAGCAGGACCGAGAGCGAGGCGAGCGAGACGATGGTTTCAGGCGCATGATGCGTTCCTCCCTTGGCGGCACGGGCGTCGGTGGGGTGCCGTCCATGGCTCGCCGACAACCAGGCTGGCAGCGCCCACGA
>CAZZGU010000102.1:0-4560 GCA_964653755.1 uncultured Nigerium sp.
CGGGCCTCGGAGCGAACCTGGCGCAGGCTGCGGTCCTCCCCGTGGTGCGGGACCTGCCGCTCACGATCATGCAGCCGCTGGCCCTGTTCACCGGCTTCGCGTCCCTGGTCGCCCTGACGACGACGCGGGCGACGAGCCAGCTTCCGACGGGGAGGCGGCGCATGCTGTGGGGGGCGTTGAACGTCGCGGCAGGTCTGGTGGTGGCCTACTGGGCACCCAACCTCGTGATGACCCTGTGGATCCTGCTCGGCGCCGCGCTGGTGATGGGCATGGCGGCCATGGCCATCTCGGCAGTGACCGAGTGAGCGCCGAGGGCCCGCCTTCCGTCCGTCGAGGGCCCGCGATCAGTCCTCCGGTGACACCCTGGCGTCCTGGCGGGGGACGAACACCTGCTGGATGACGAGCAGCAGGGCGGCTGTCACGGGCACGGCCACGAGCGCCCCGAGCAGGCCGAGCAGGGTGCCGCCGACCATGGCGCCGATGAGCACGAGCGACCCGGGGATGTCGACCGCCTTGGTCATGACGCGAGGGGTCAGGACGTAGGCCTCCACCTGCATGTACGCGAAGTAGACCACCGCGAAGACGAGCGTGACCCACCACCCGGAGGTCAACGCGGTGACGACGGTCGCGATGATCCAGAACATGACCGGCCCGATCAGGGGGATAAAGGTGACCATCAGGGCGACCACGCCAAGGAGAGCAGGAAAGGGAACGCCCAGCACGGAGAGCAGGATGAACGAGAACACCGCGTTGGTCGCCGCGAGGATCGCCATCCCCGCCACGTAGCCGCCCACGGACTCCGTGATCTGCGTGGTGAGATCGGCCAACTTCGGACGTCCGTACGCCGGGGCGAGGCTGTACAGGGCCTGCTTCATCGACTCGAGGGAAGACAGGAAGTAGAGGGTGAGCACGAGGACGATCAGCGCCCCGGACGCGCCGCTGACGACTCCCGTGCCGACCGCCAGCGCCCCGCCCGCGAGGGAGAGGAGGTTGGCCGGGTCGGACAGCCACGCCTGGACCTGGGTGAGCAGTCCTGCGTAGAAGGCGCCCTGTCCGGTGGCGTCCGACAGGTTGCGGAACCACTCCGACTGCCGCAGGTCGCTCAGGTAGCTGGGCACGGACGCGGCGAACTGGCCGATCTGGGTGACGGCCACCGGGAGGATGAGCGCGATCAGCCCGGCGAACACGAGGAAGAAGCCCGCGAACACCACGGCGATACTCATGCCCCGCGACAGGCGGTGCGCCCCGAGCCAGCGCACGAGAGGGTCGAGCGCCAAAGCGACGAACAGGGCCACCCCGATCGACACGAGGACGGTGGACAGCGACGAGACCGACGTCGCCAAGGCCAGGGCGATGAGGGCCCCCACTGTGGCCAGGAACCCCCAGGCGAGGGGGTGGCCGAGGTCGGCGAAGACCTTGAGGTGACGGACCGCCCTCCCCGGCGCGATCGGCATCGGCGACGGGTTCGTCGACGCCACGGGTGCCTCGGGGCCACCTCGGCGTGCGTCAGTGTCACTCATGCGGCTCAGCCTAGGAGTCGGTTGCGGTCGAGCCCCGCCCTCCCGAGGGTTGGAGGGTGGGCGGACGCCGCCGCGCCAGCCTCGTCACCGTGCTCCCAGCCGTCCGACTGCTAGTGCGGAAGATCGCGCAGCATACTCCCTGCGTGATCTTCCGCAGTAGGCGTCGTGACCCGCGCCTCGTTCCCGTGCCGGTCGGCTCCGCCGGCACCGAACTTGACCACGGCGTCCTCTGCACGCGTTCGAGTCGGCGATGATGGTCCTGATGATGGTCCTTCTGGCCGCGATGATCGGTGTGTGTGGGTGTGGCGTTCGAACAGGCTGACATGAGCGTCGGCCACAGGCAGATCGTCCGGGTGACGGCGGCGTCCGATCTCATTCAGCCGTGCGCGCAGGTCGGCATCGGCAGGATGGCCCCATGATCCGCTGGGACGAGTGCAAGCGCCACCCGGTGGCGACGGTGGTGGTGGTCGTCTCGCTCCTCACGGTCCTGGGCCTGGTGGTGCTGCTGGCCGCCAATCCCGCGGACCCGCCGCCCCGGGTTCCGGCGTGGCTGCCCGAGGTGCTCGTCCCCACCAGCGCCAACGCGTGGCCGGGCGCGCTGCTGATCGTTGCGCTGGGTGTCCACTTCGCCGCGGTGACCCGCGTGCGGTCGGGGCGCAGCATCGCCCTGGAGTCGGCGATCCTGTGGTCGGTGCTCATCACGGTCGTGTTGGGAGCGATCTCCTACCTGCGCTGCCTTCAGGGCGAGAGTTGGCTGTCGGTCGTCGTCTGGGTGACGAGCCTGTTCTCCTCCGAGGTGGAGACCGCCGTCATCGGCCCGGGCGTCGACGAGGGGGTGTGCAAAGGCCCTTATCCGCTCACGTTTCAGGTGGCCCGGCTGTTCGGCTCCGCCGCGCTGGTGCTGGGCGCGTCGGCGGTGCTGCTCCGCCTGCTGAGGCCCGGCGCCGACCGGTTCCGCGTCTGGTGGGCGGGCGACCTCGACGTCGTGGTCGGGCTCAGCCCTGCGACGCTCCCGCTGATCGCCGCGCTCGTCGACGACGACCGCCGCCGCCACGACGCACCGCGCTGGTACCGGCGCACCCTCGGGGACGCCTGGCGCTGGCTGGGACGCTTCGTGCGTCGCGCCCGGCGGACGCGGGTGGTCGTCCTGCACGCGAATCCCGCCGATCCGCTGGTCGCCGAGGCCCGGACCCTCGGCGCGATCGTCTACCTCGACGATCCGACCAGCAAGCACGCGCTGCGGCGGGTGGTGCGCCCGTGGTGGCGCGTGAAGATCCGCAGGTTCTTCGCCGTCACGGACGCCCAGGGCGTCAACACCGCCATCGTCACGGCAGTGCGCGACATCATCGAGGAACAGGCCGCTGACGGGTTGAGCGGTGCCGTGGTCCCGCGCCTGGTGGCCCGCTTCGCGGACCCGCGCGAGGCCCGTGACTGGCGGCTGATGCAGTTGTCGGCTCGCAGCTGCTTCGTGGACGCCATCAACGTCGAGGCGATCCTCGCGCGCGAACTCGTCGACTGGGTCGTGGGCGCCGGCGTCCGGCACGTACTCATCGTCGGCGACCACCCCCTCGCCGTGGCGTTGCTGGACGAGATCGCCCAGCAACGCGCGTTCCACCACGAACTCGACCAGGCCGGCGGCGCCCAGCCCCAGGAGGCCGGTTTCCCCGTCGCATTGGTCACGCTGCTGGGCGCGCGCGCCACGAAGGCGCGCGAGGAGTGGCATTCGCACCGGACGCCGGCGTCCGACATTCCCGTTCCGCTGCAGGTCGACACCGTCGAGGATCCGTGGGAGGACGAGGTGACCCGCCGCTGCTGCCAGACCACCGACCCGGTGGCCCTCGTGATCACAGGGCCACCGTCGGACGAGGTCGGCCACCAGGCGTTGCGCGTGCATCGCGCGCATCCCCACCTGATCGTGCTCCGGCCCTCGCGGCACGTGCACGGCATCGATGCGTCCGCGGGGGGCGGGCAGTCGGTCGTCCGGTACGGTCCGTCGCTGACCGAGGCGGGCGGCGTCCCCGAGGACACCTGGACGGCGCTGGCCCGCCAGCAACACCAGGTCTATGTCCGTGAGCAGCCGTGGCGGGTTCCGGGGGTGGGGCCGACTGCGGCGCGGCGTCCGTGGCCCCGCGGCCCGCTGGACGGCGGCGACCTGCCCGAGTTCCTGCGTGAGGACAACCTCCGCCAGCAACGCCAGCTGCTGCAGGAGCTCGCGGCGCGGGGCTACGCGTGGCGTGAGGTGACCGTCGGCGCGCTGCGCCGGCCGCCCGCCAACGACGACCTGATCGCGGCGGCTCGGCGCGAGCACGTGCGCTGGTGCGACCTGCGGCTGGCCTCGGGGTGGCGGTACGCGCGGCCGTGGAGCGCGGGCGTCCGGACGCCGCTGCTGCGCCTCTGGCAACGGGTGCTTCCGGTGTCGCCCCCGGTGCCGTCGAAGGCGCGGGCGGGCGACAAGGATACGGCCAAGGCGGTCACCAGGCTGCTCGACGAGCAGTGGCGGGCCAACCCGAACCTGCTGGATTGGAGCACCGGCGAGCCGCTGCGGTGGCCGTCGTCCGTGCGGGAGGCCGGCGGTCCGCTGGAGGCGCTGACGGAATCGGCGCAGGACATGCAGGAGTGGGACATCTGGACGCTGAGCATCCTGCTGAGGCGGCTGTACCGGTGCGGCATCGCTCCCGTGCCTGCCCCGGGAGCGCGGTCGGTGACGGGGCCGGCGCCCTTGACGGGGGCGGCGCCGGTGACGGCGGCCGGCGTCGACGGGCCTCAGCGGTACCGCCGCCGCGGTGGGGTCGAGGCCGTCCAGCGGAACGAGGACTGGGAGTGGACGACCAGCGACGGATCGGTCCTGCGGTCGAAGGCGGGCGACTGGTGGGTCGTGGATCACCATGGCGGTCGGGGCGTCGCCGCGGTCGAGTTCGCGCGCACCTACAAGGCGAAGGACGAGCACGCGTCGCCGACCGAACCCGCGTCCTACCGCAGGGTTGGGGACGTGCGGGCCGAACGCATCCTGGCGCCGACGGTGGTGCGGACGCCGGAGGGT
>CAZZGU010000102.1:4570-8925 GCA_964653755.1 uncultured Nigerium sp.
CCGCGGAGCGGGGCATGTGGCTGGTATCGCGGGTCAGCGAGGACGAGGCCGGGCGCCCGGTGACGATCCGGTGGCCCGTGGCCGACGACGTGTTCTTCGACGGCTACCTTCCGGCGCTCAGCGAGCATGAGGCGTGACCTCGTCGTTCTGCTATTCCCGTGGCGGCGGGTCGGGGCGGTCCTCTGTCTGGTTGTCGTGGTGCCCTTGCCCACAGATCGGGTTGTTGGCGTTGACGCGTTCGTGGGTGCGCGGGTGGCGTACGGGCGTGCTGGAGCCGTCGGGGCGGGCTGGGGGGAGGAATTCGGGGTGTCCGTCGTCGGCGATGCGGACGCGCCAGCGGGTGGGTGTGGTGTCGTTCCAGAAGCGGAGGGGTTCGACGGTGCCGTGGTGGTGCGGGCAGAGCAGCACCAGGTTGTCGAGGCTGGTCCGACCGCCTGCCCACCAGGGAACGATGTGGTGGGCTTCGCAGCTGTGTTCGGGGGCTTTGCAGCCGGGGAAGGCGCAGCCGCCGTCGCGGAGGGCGAGGGCTCTGCGGATTTCGGGGGTGACAAGGCGTTGTTCGCGACCGACGTCGAGGATGTCGGACTGGGTGCCGAGGACGGCGGGGACGATGTCGGCGTCGCAGAGGAGGCGGCGGAGTTCGCCGGCGGTGATGGGGGTGCCGTCTGTGAGCAGGCCGGCTTGTTCGGCGCAGTCGCGCAGGAGGTCATAGCACAGCGTGACGACCAGGCGAGGGCGGTCGCCGGCCAGCCGGGGCAGCCGGGGAAGTCGGGGCAGTTGCGGCGTTCGGCGGCTGTCGGCGGTCGTGGACGAGGTGCTGCTGTCGCCGGTCGTGGACGAGGTGCTGCTGGCGCGGACGCCGGTCGGGTCGGACGGCGGTGGGTCACCTTCTTGGCAGGTCGCGCGCTCACCGGGGGGCTGAGGCTGGCCTGCATGGCTGAGGGCGGTGGCGTGGGCGTGGATGAGGGAGATGAGTCCGTCGGCGCGGCGTTGTTCGGGGGTGCGGCTGGGGGTGTTGGGGTCGAGCTGGTCGTGGGCGTGCTCGCGGGTGTGGCGGTCGGATTCGCAGTAGGCGCTCACGAGGCGTTCGAGGGCGGTGGCTTCGAGGATGGGGAGTTGGCCGCGGAGCAGCACGGAGCCGTGCCCGTTGGGGAGGAAGGTGAACGCGCGGGCGGCGATGGCTTGGGTGCGTTGGGTGTCGAGGCGTTGAAGTTCGTCTTCGGTGGCGTCGACGTGGGGGGCGACTTCTTCGAGGACGGCGCGGGTCTGTTTGGCGAGGTCCTTGGCGTCGAGGCGTCGGGCCTTGTCGAGGAGCACGTGTTCGGCGTGGGCGCGTTGGTGGGGGGTGCGCCGAGGACGCTGTCGATGGCGCGGGCTTGCCCGACGGAGACGTCGCCGGCCAGGGCTGCGTTGCGGACGCTGTCGTGGGTGGTGAGTTCTTTGCCGGAGTACACCCAGCCGGCCGCTTCGCCCTGGGTGATCTGGGCTTTGGTGGTGAGCAGGGTCCGGATCGAGGTGCCGCGGGTGGTTTCGGCGGCTTTGGCGCGGTCGGCTTCGGCGACCAGTACGGCCCGGAGGGCTTCGACGCGTCGTGTGACGGCGACCACGTCTTCGACGAGGCGGACGCGGGCGGCGGCGTCCAACCGTTTGCGTTCGTCGTGGTCGACGCGGTCGAGCAGCCCGGTGAACAGCGCCAGCGCGTCGGCGGTGGCCAGCGGGCCTGCGTCGCGTCCGTCGGGGCTGTTCATGTCTGTGACCCTACGCACCCCCTCCGACATTTTTCGCACGCACGTTCGGATGGGGTCGGGTCAGCTTCCGGCCGGTGATGCTTCCCGCAACGGACGAGCCCGCGCCGTCAGCCCGCGCGCCGTCAGCCCACCTGACCGAGCGACCGAAAGCCGATGATCGTGCCTTCCGCGTCGCGGACGAGGTCATCGGGGAACCCCAGGTCATCCCGGTCGGGCCGCAGTTGCGCGATCAGCATCGACACCACGTAGAAGACGCCCTCGCGGGGCTCGGGAAGGTGGGTGATCTCGCCGTACGTGATCGCGTGCACCGGGACGCCCCCGAACGCGTCGACCACCCCGGATGGTTCCCGCCGCGCCACCGCGCGGGCGTTCCCCACCTGCGGCAACGGGATCGGTTCCCCGTCCGGCGGGTGGTACGCCATGTTCCGGTGCGGGGTGTAGTTGAGCAGCTCAGCCACGGGTCACCTCAGCGTCGCAGGAACGAGATGGACTGGCTGACGAGTGCATCGCCGGCACCCGTCCAGACGTCGCAGGTCAGTGTTCGCAGCTGGACGCCGCTGCCGTCCGGTTCGTGCAGGCCGGCGACCTGGGCGATGCCCGCCCGCCCGCCGCCCGCCTTCCACACCCGGTGGGTGCCCTCTGCCAGGTCGACGACGTCCGACCCGGCAGGCTGTCCCTGGCCCCACCGGAGCACAGCGCCCGCGAGCCCGGTTTCACCGGACGCGTGCGGCAGGTCGACGTCGACGCGGGCCCGAACGGCCCGGTCGGGCCCCCATCCCCACACGTGGGTCACCTGAGCGGGTTCAGCAGGCACCGTGGCTGACAGATGGACGCCGTCGCCGTCAGTGTCCAGCCACAGCCATTCCTCACAGCCGACGGAGGCGAGGTCGGCCCACGTGCCCGATAGTGTCTCGATCCAACCGTTCACTGATCCTTGCCCTTCTCCGCATCGCCGGCCGCGCACCACGCCATGAGTTCCGCGACGTCGACGGGGCGGGGCCGCCCGATTCCTCGATCGGTGAGGCGGACCCAGCCGTAGCCGCGCGTTCCGTGCCCTCCTACCGTCACGATCCCGTCGTCGAGGTCCTTCACGATGTGATCGAGCAGGTTCTGCACCGCTGCGGGCAACGGCTCGACGGCGTCCACAGCCAGCACCAGTGGGGTGCCCTCGGGGATGGAGAGTACGCGGTGCAGGGCCGTCGTTCGTGCGCCGCCGGTGAGCCGGTCGATGGCGACGTGGGTCCGCGGATCGCCCGTGCTGACCTTGGTCGGGCTGTCGCGGAACGCCAACCGGCCACGAGCACCTTCGGCTCCGAACAGCGTGTCGATCACGGCCTTCGCGTCGTCCTCGGGGGTTCCGATTGCCTTCAGGATGATCCCGGCCCGATGCCGGAAGACTCCCTTCCACGAACTCCCCGGGACGATCAGGTGGTCGGCGCTGGCGAGCGGGATGGTCGCGTTGTGGCCATCCGCCTGTGGCTGTGGATCTTCTCCTGTGCCGATGTGCACCGGTTCGGCGACGACGAGCTTCCAGGACGCCCGGGGTGCGGCCCGGTTGCCGGTCACCTTGCCGCCACCGGGTCGAGCTCCCGATGGCCCGGACGCGGTGCCGCGCAACCAGGAATCCCGCTCGGCGAGCCACCAGGTCAATTGCTCGGGGTCCCTGAGGTTGATCTCGATCCAGCGAAGGTCACTCACCCGGGCCCCGCCGAGGCCGCTCGTGCGGGCACGGCCGATCACCGGCGTCCAGCTCCGGAGAGCCGCAAGGAGTTCCTCGTCCCGCGAGCCTTCATGCTGCAGCAGCAGCGTCACGGTTGCGGGTTCGGCCCACTGCTCCACCCGGTAGGTCTGGCCTTGCGCCGCGCCTCGTGTTGAGTCGACGCTGGTCGCTCCGCGCTGCTTCACCGCGGTCTCGATGGGCAGGCAGCCGAGGATCAGGAGCTTGCCCGTTCGATCGGCGGCGGCTTGGGAGAGCGTGCCGGTGGCCTTCTCCCGCTCGCCGATGTCGGGGCCGAGCCACTCCCGCGCCAGGGACGGCCCGAGGTGACGACGCAGGGATCCGGCCAGGGAGGTGCCGGGCAGGTAGGGGCGCCTGCCCTCGGCGTCCGCCTCGCGGGGGTCGAGCAGGACGGGCAGTTGCACGGACGCCTTGGCGTCCGGCCATGTTCCGACGGCCCAGCGGTCGTCGATCCGCAGCTGGAGCTTCAGCAGGGTGAGGGCGTCGATCACAGCTTGCTCCTCTGGGCCTCGAGTTGGGTCACCACGTCGCGGATGTCCGGGCTTCGCAGGAGTTCCTGGACCAGGCGGCGCCCGTCGGGTCCGAGGTCACGTGCCCACGGGTAGCCGAGTGTCAGGGCGATGACCGCATCGATCATGGTTCCGGTCATGCCGAGCTCGCGCTTCGTCGCGATGCTGCGCGCCTGCCCCAGGACGCCGTTCACAACCCGGGCCCTCGACGTCGGCGGCACGCTGGCCATCAGTCCGGCAACGCGCGGGTCCTGCGCGGGGGGAGCCGCCGTGGCTGGCTTCGGTTCTGCCTCAGGTGCCGGCGCCGGGGGCTGTGGGGCGGCGGCCGGTGTCGGCGTAGGTGCCGGTGTCGGCGTAGGT
>CAZZGU010000103.1:0-8817 GCA_964653755.1 uncultured Nigerium sp.
CGCCGAAGCGCTCCATGCGCCGGTGGTAGTAGAGCGCGCGCTCCCTGACAGGCTCGAGGGTCTCCCCGCGGTCGACGGCGGCGCGCTCGACGTCCGGGGCGAGGATCTCCAGGGCGTGCAGCGCGGTCCCGTGCAGGGTCGAGCGCTTGATCGTGATCGGGATCACCGGCGAGCCCGTGGCGTCCGCCACCATCTGCATGAGCCCCGGGATCTCAAGGCTGACCCGGCCCGTGCCCAGGATCTCGCGCGGGCGTCCGGTGACGTCGACGAGGTCGCGCAGCATCCGGTGGTAGGAGAGGGCGACGCCCTCCATGGTGCCGCGGTAGAGCTCCAGCGGGGTGGTCGCGGCGTTGACGCGCGAGAACACCGCGCGCGCCTCGCCGACCCAGCCGGTGGAGCGCTCGCCGGAGAACCACGGCAGCACCAGCGGCACACCCGGCAGCGGGTCGCCGCGCAGCATCTCCTCGACGACCTCGTGTTCGGGCAGCAGCAGCGTCGACTCCAGCCACGTGACCGCCCGGCCCACGTCGTTGAGCGCACCGCCGAGGACCGAGCGGGTCTCGTCGATGCGGTTGCACCACAGCCCGCGCGGGAGGTTGTCGATGTCGCCCTCCACGATCACCCGTAGGGCGCCGGACGTCGCTGCGCTCAGCACCATCTGCGAGGAGTCCTGCAGGCCGGCCCCGATGGACTGGGAGTGCCCGTCCGAGATCGGGGCGAACCACACGGCGTCCGCGAGCTTCGGCCAGACCCTGCCCACGTCGACCTGGGGAGTGAGGGGCTGGCTGGGCGGGGCGATCGGGGAGAGCTGCTCGATGTCGACGCCGACGAGGGAGCACAGAACGGTGTCCCAGGTGCCCTCCCACCGGTTCAGCATGCCGGTCCAGGCTGCGGTCGAGGTGCCGGCCGCAGTCGTCCCGATGAGCTTGAGCCACGCGTACTCCCCGAGCGACAACCACCGCCGGACGCGGCGGAACACGTCGGGCTGGGTCTGCTCGAGCCACAGGAAGCGGGGCGGCAGGTAGCCCGTGTGCTGGCGGGTGCCGGTGCGCTGTTGGGTGTCGTCCTCGTTGAGCACCGATTTGAGGTAGTTGACCTGAGGTGCACACCGGGAGTCGGCGTAGGTGTAACAGGGGGTGATGGCGTCGCCGTCGGAGTCCACCCCGACCAGGGAGGAGGCGAAGGTGTCGAGCGCCACGCCGGCGACCCGGTGCGGGACCTGGTCGGCGACGAACTCGATCACCTGGCGGATCTCATCGACGACCTGGTCGGCATCGATGACCGAGGTGCCGTTCGCGACCGTGGTGAAGGCGTGCGGGAGCTTCGTCTTCAGGCCCTTGACCGGGCGGCCGGCGGCGTCATACAACCCGCTCCGCGTTCCCGTGGACCCCACGTCCACCGCCAGGATGAAGGGGGTGAGGGCGTCCTCGAGCGTGGTCGTGAAAGACATCGTCGGCTCCTTCCAGGCAACTACCAGCCACGCTAGCGCTGCGTCGTGGCACAGGGGGCCGGGCGGTGAAATGTCAGCTCTTCGGGTGAGCCCGGCTGTCGAGACGAGTCTGTCCGGACGCCGGCGTGCAGGCAGGAGGGCGTCCGGGAGATGAGCGCGGTGTCCGGAGGGTCAGTCCTCGTCGATCTCGCCGGCGAGCGCCTTTGCGGCGAGGTTCTCCTCCTCGGCGACCTCCCAGACCTCCTTGGCTGCGGTGAGGTTCAGCGCGATGATCACGACGCCCAGCACCAGGTCGGGCCAGCCGGTGCGGGTGGCGGCGGTGATGAGGCCCATGACGATGATCAACAGGTTGATGAGGACGTCGTTGCGCGCGGCCAGGAAGGCAGCCGTCGTCAGTGATCCGCCGCTGTGACGGACGCGCGCCAGCAGGAGGGCGCAGATGCCGTTCACGAGGATGGCACCGCCCGCCGTGACGACCAGTGCCGTGACGTCGGGGGGCGTCGGGTCGCCGGCCTTGACGACGGCCGTCCAGGCAGCGGCGAGGGCCGGCAGGAGGATCAGGACGGCCATCGTTTTGCCGAGCAACGAGCGGTGGCGCAACGAGAATCCCAACGCGACGAAGATCAGCAGGTTGACGGCGGCGTCCTCGAGAAAGTCGACGCTGTCGGCGAACAGCGACACTGAACCGATGGCCAGCGCGACCCCGACCTCGACGAAGAAGTAGGCCAGGTTGAGAAGGGCGACGACCAGAACGGTGCGGCGCAGCGGGCGCGGGTCGATGGATTCGGTCACCGGTGCATGGTGACTCAGGCTCGGGTGCGTCAGTACGGTGGCCGCATGACGGAAGAACGGCGTGACGTGGCCCGCCGGCGCGCGGAACTCGAGGCAGCGGCCCGACGGCAGGAGGCTGTTGCGGCCCAGGCGCTCATCGACGCGTTCCTCGTCGAGGTTCGAGCTCGCGGCATCGCGCCCGAGCCGTTGCGTGCGACGCTGATGAACGGCCGCAGCGTCAAGACCGACAAGACCGGCTGGTACCTCACCCTGCGGCGATCGGTCGCGGTGGGTGAGGACGGGGGATACTACATCCTCACCGTGACCGGTTCGCCCCTTGCGGTCCTCACCGGTGTGGCGCTGACGCCGTCCGATCCACCACTCGTGGTCGGTCGCGGTGGACGCGATGGTGAGAGCGGCGATCTTCAGGACTACCTCGACCGTGTCCTGGCCGGCTGACGGCGTCGTGAGCGCGCGGCCTCGCCCTCGGCGGGCGTAATGCAGGCCCTCGGCGGGCGTAACGCAGGCCCTCGGCGGATAGGGCGGGCTGTCCTACCGCTTGTGGTTCATGGAGCGCACGACCAGGTCGCCCGTGGACTGGATCACCTGCACCAGCACGATCAGCACGATGACCGACAGCAGCAGCACCGGCTGGTTGAAGCGCTGGTAGCCGTACCGGATCGCGAAGTCGCCGACCCCGCCGCCGCCGATCGCGCCGGCCATCGTCGAGTAGCCGATCAGCGTGACCAGCGTGAGCGTGCCGCCCGCGATCAGACCGGGCAGAGACTCGGGCAGCAACACCTTCGTCACGACCTGCCGGGTTGTCGCCCCCATGACCACGGCCGCCTCGAGCTTTCCTTGCGCCACTTCGCGCAACGCAGACTCCACCACGCGCGCGTAGAACGGGATGGCGCCAACCGACAGCGGCACGATCGCGGCCGTCGGGCCGTACGCGGTGCCGACGACCAGCCGCGTGAACCCGAGCAGCGCGATCATGAGGATCAGGAACGGCAGCGACCGCGCCAGGTTCACCACAGCGCCGAAGGCCGCGTAGAACGTCCGGTTGGGCGTCAGGCCGTCGGGTGCGGTGAGTCGAAGCGCGACCCCCGCGAGCACCCCGAACACCACGGTGATCAGGAACGACCAGCCGACCATCCAGGCGGTCTCGCCGAGGGCGGCCAGGAGTTCGGGGATCGACTCCATCCACGTGATCTTGTTCACGACCGGCTCACCCCCACTCCGTGGTCGGTGAGGTAGCGCTCGACGAGTTCCTCGTCGACCAGCGCCTCGGGTTTGGTGAGGGCGACGCGCAGGCGTCCGACCCGGTGTCCCGCGATCGTCTCGATCGTCCCGCCCAGAATCGAGACATCGATCCCGAGGTCCCGGGTCAGGTGGGAGAGGACGGGCTGGGCGGCGTCGTCGTGCGCGAAGCTCAGCGTCAGGACATGGCCCACGCCGGGCTGGGCCGGGTTGATGGGGAGCAGGATGTCAGCGAGGCGGGAGTCGGGGCGTGCCATGAGGTCGAGCAGCGGCCCGGACTCCACGACGCGCCCGTTCTCCATGAGGGCCGCGGAGTCGCAGATCCGGCGGACGACCTCGGCCTCATGGGTGATGAGGACGACCGTGACGCCGGTGGCGATGTTGATCGACTTGATGAGGTCCAGAATCTGCTCGGTCGTGGCCGGGTCGAGCGCGCTCGTGGCCTCGTCCGACAGCAGGACGCTCGGGTGGGCGGCCAGGGCGCGGGCGATGCCGACGCGCTGTTTCTGCCCCCCCGACAGCTGGCTGGGGTAGGAGTCGGCGCGGTCGGCAAGCCCGACCAGGTCGAGCATTTCGGCGACCCGCGTCCGACGCTCGGACGCCGCCACGCCGGTCACCTCGAGGGGGAACGCGACATTCTCGGCGGCCGTCCGGGCGTGCAGGAGATTGAAGTGCTGGAAGATCGTGCCGATCCGCTGCCGGGCGCGTCGCAGTTGCTCGGCGCGCAGCGCCGTGAGTTCGAGGTCGTCGACCATGATGCGGCCCGACGTAGGCCGCTCCAGGGCGTTGAGGCAGCGGAGCAGGGTGCTCTTTCCTGCCCCGCTCCGCCCCAGGATGCCGAAGATCTCGCCGGGGGCGACGCTGAGCGACACGTCGTCCACGGCGGTGACCGTGGACGATCTCGTCGCGTAAACCTTCGTCAGGGAGTCGACGACGATCATCCGATCAGCCCTTCGCGGAGAGCACGGACCCCTGGTAGGTGTCCGTGATGAACTGCGCGATCTCGTCGGACGTCAGCGCCTCGGCAAGCTTGTTGACCCGGGGGTCGTCCTGCAGTTGCGGGGCAACCACGAGGACGTTCACGTACGGGTTGTTCACGGCGGTCTCGAGGAACTTGGCGTCCCTGGACGGGATGAGGCCGGCCTCGAGGGCGTAGTTGCCGTTGACCACCGAGAGCGTGACCTGCGGGTCGTCGAGCGTGGCGGCGAGTTGGGGACGTTCGATCTGCAGGAACGAGACGTTCTTGGGGTTCCCCGTGATGTTGCGCTCGGAGACCTGCGCGAAGTCGAGGCCCTCGTCGGACGCCTTCACGTCGAGGGTGACGAGGCCTGCGTCGGCGAGCAGGAAGAGGGCGCGCGCCTGGTTGGTGGCGTCGGCCGGGATGGCGATCACCGCACCGTCAGGAGTGTCGGCGACGGTGGCGACCTTCTTGCTGTACAGCCCGAGGGGTTCGATGTGGACGGCGGCGACGCTCACCAGGGATGTCTGGTGCTCGGCGTTCCAGTTGTCGAGGTACGGGATGTGCTGGAAGAAGTTGGCTTCGACGTCCCCGGAGGCGACGAGCTGGTTGGGGTCGACACCGCCGGCGATCTCGCGGATCTCCAGCTTCACGTCGCCCAGCAGTCCGAGTTCTTCGGTCTTCTTGAGGAGGGTGGTGTGGGGGTCGGCGTCCGCGACGACCTTGAGCGGGCCGGTCGGCGCCGCGGCCGACCCGGCGGCGGACGGGGTGGTGGAGCCGCCGCAGCCGGTGAGGGCCACCACCGCCACGGACAAGGTGGCCAACGCCACCAGGGACTTGTTGAATCGGGACTTGCTGAATCGGGACATGGTTCTTCCTCTGGTCTTTCGGGTCAGTGTGTCGCGTTGCTCTGACAGCACGTCCTGCGGCGGAGGTTCCAGCGCGGGCATGGGGACGGGGAGTGCTGTCAGCAGGGCATTCGAAGGCAGAGCGCCATTCGAAGACAGCAGGGCGTGCCACGGTGGGCGCGCGGACGGGACACGACGGCCGGCGAGGCCGAACCGGTGACCCGAGGGGTGCGCATGGGACTTACCGTAGCGCACGGCCGGCAGCCTGAGGAAAAGGCACCGAGGGGCTGCGCTCCTGGCCAGCAACCCCCCGGGCACTCCTGAATGTAGTGCCCTGAGAATGGCTTGGGTCAATCGGTTTACCAAAGTGCAATCAGTTGCCCTCGCGTCGCACCGGCTGCGGCACCCGACACGCTCACGGGAGGCCCGGACACCACCGGTTCGCGGGCCGGACAACACCCTGCGGCTGCCGGACAACACCCTGCGGCTGCCGGACAACACCCTGCGTCGCCCGGACAACACTGCTGCCAACACGTGGTCGGCAGCGTGGGGGCATGAACCCGCTCCACCCTCAGGCCCACCCCCAGACCCACCCCCAGACCCACCCCCAGGCCCACCCCCGGAATCGTTCCGCCCCCCACGCCCCCCGGCCCCGGCGGCTCACCGCGCCGCTCGCTGAACTCAACGCCGAGTGGGAGTGGCTCGCTCGCCTGGCGGATCCTGCCGCCGACTGGGCGACGCAGTGCCCCGCCCTGGCCGGGGCCCGCACGGTGGGCGACGTACTGGACGCGGTGCGCGGCGACCCGGACACGGTCCTGCTGTTCCTGACGGACCGGTGCCGCGCGGGCGATCGTCTCGCGGGGCGCGTCGCGTTGCAGGCCTTGCTGGGCAAGCTGGTCCTGATGGCGGCGCGCGACGCCTCGGCGTCCCTGCACGACTACGTCGCCGCGGCCTGGGAGCGGATCGCGACCTACCCCGTCGAGCGTCGCCCCCGTCGGGTCGCCGCGAACATCGTGCTCGATACGCTCAAGACCGTGCGCAGTGCCGCCCGCCATCCTGCCCTCGCGCTGCCGGTCGGTGACGGCGGCACCAGGCCCCGGCGGTGGGGTGGGGACGACGTGCTGGCGGCGGCCGCCGAGTTGGGCCTCATCGACGGGCCCACCCGGACGACGTTGGCCCGCGTGTATCTGGACGGGCTGTCGAGCAGCGCGGCGGCGGCCACGCTCGGGACCAGCGCCCAGGCAGTGCGCTGGCGGTGCAGCAAGGGGGTGAAGGCGTTGCGGGCACACGCTCCCGAGCTGGCGCGGTCCTTGGCCGAGGTGGGCGCCGCGTGACGACCGGGGGCGGCAGTTGTGTGATTCCGCGACGGGCCTCGGCGGGGTTGTCTCCCGCTGATTCTCTGCCAAGGTTGTCCCATGATCCGGGCGGCCATCGACGAGGTACGCGCGTTCTTCCGCGCATCCTTGCTGACGCCAGTGGAGCGCGACCACGACGAGTCGGCGGCTGCTCGGCGCCGCCGGAAGGTCGTGGCCGGGGTGACGCTCGTGGTGGGGGCCATGGCCCTCGGGCTGGCGCTTCGCATCCAACCGGGGGACCCGCTGTTCTATCCCGCCACACTGGGGGTCGCGGCGGTGTGGGTGTTGGGGTCCCTCGCCTCGGGACGGCTCTATCTGGGACGCGCCCACACGCGCGACGGCCGGACGAGCACGTCGGTGTTGCAGTCGGTGCTCCTGGGCGGCACCTTGCTGGCGATCTTCCTGGCCGGAGCCGTGGTGGTGGGCAGAATCCCTCTGCTGCGCGACCCCGTCGAGGGCCTCCTCAACCACGCGCGCTACGGCTCGCTCGCGGTGGTCGCGGTCATCACGGCCATCAACGGAGTCGCCGAGGAACTGTACTTTCGGGGGGCCCTGTTCGCCGCGATCGCGCGACGCCATGCGGTGGCCCTGTCGACCTTCTTCTACGCGCTCGCCACCGTCCCCACGGGGATCCCCCTGCTCGTGTTCGCCGCCGCCGCCCTGGGTGTGTTGGTCGGGCTGCAGCGCAGGGTCACGGGAGGCGTCCTCGGCCCGACGATCACCCATCTGACGTGGTCGCTCGGCGTGCTGTTCCTCCTGCCCACCGCGCTCAACCTCTGGAGCTGACATGACCGATCCCAACCCGCGCCGCGCCCTCGTGACCGGCTCGACCGGCTACATCGGCAACCTCCTGGTGCCTGCCCTGCTCGACCGCGGCTGGCGGGTGGGCGTCCTCGTCCGCGACCGGGCCCGACTCGCCGGACGGCCCTGGGCCGGCCGCGTGGACGTCATCGAGGGCAACGCCGAAAACGCAGGCGACCTCGCCGCAGCGCTGGCCGGGGTGGACGCGGCCTGGTACCTGCTCCACAGCATGGACGGACGCGGCGACTTCGTGGAGCGCGACCGGCGGTTGGCGACGGACTTCGCCGCGGCGGCGCGCGCGGCCGGGATCGGGCGGATCGTGTACCTGAGCGGCCTTCACCCCGAAGGGAAGCTCTCCTCCCACCTGGCGTCCCGGGTCGAGGTCGGCGACATCCTCATGGGCTCTGGGGTTCCCACCACCGTGCTCCAGGCCGGCATCGTGCTGGGCGCCGGGTCAGCGTCCTTCGACATGCTGCGCCACCTCTCCGAACGCCTCCCCGTGGTGGTCGCACCGCGATGGCTGGACAACCGCATCCAGCCCATCGCCGCCGACGACGTCGTCTACTACCTCGCTGCGGCCGGCGACCTCGCCACGACCGACAGCCGCACGTATGACGTGGGGGGGCCCGACGTCCTCACCTACGGCGACATGATGCGGCGGTACGCCCAGGTGACCGGGCTCTTGCCGCGGCTGGTGAGGACGGTCCCCGTGCTCACACCCACGGTGGCCAGCCACTGGGTGGGCCTGGTCACGCCGGTGTCGGCGGGGGTCGCGCGCCCCCTGGTGGGCAGCCTCATCCACGAGGCCGTCTGCGGCGAGGAGGACGCGCTGCGCGAGCTCGGTGAACCCCCGGGGGGCCGCGCGGGCTACGACGAGGCGATCCGTCGTGCCACCCGTGGGCTGGACCCGAAGCGTTGGGGGCGGACCGCGGGGGCGGTCGCAGCCGCCACAGCGGCGGCCGCCCTCGCAGGCGGGCTCCTCACCAACCCCGGTAGCGCCTGGTACCGCTCACTGCGCAAACCGGCCTGGCAGCCGCCCGCGGCCGCCTTCCCGATCGTGTGGACGACGCTCTACGGGCTCATCGCGGTGTCATCGACGGCCACCATCGCTGAAATGGCCGACGAGGGGCGCGAGGACGACGCCCAGCGGTTCTCGGCGCTGCTGGGCACGAACCTGGCCCTCAACGCGGCCTGGAGCGGCCTGTTCTTCCGCGCGCACACGCTCGGGATCGCCACCGTCGGGGCCGGCGCCCTCGCCGCTGCCCAGCGCGCGCAGGCGGCGCTGCATCGGGGGACGGGCGCAGCGGCAGCAGCAGCATCAGCAACGCGCACCGAAGCCTGCAGTTGCAGCTGCGCGCCGGTCCAGCCGCCGGC
>CAZZGU010000104.1:0-8650 GCA_964653755.1 uncultured Nigerium sp.
GGGTGTTCCAGTTCGACGGCTCGGGCTACCGCTCCCTGTGCCGCCTGCTCCGGCCGGACAAGTTCGCCGACATCACCGCCCTCGGCGCCCTCTACCGTCCGGGCCCCATGGGGACCAATACCCACATCCACTACGCGAACCGCAAGAACGGGGTCGAGAAGGTCACCCACATCCACCCCGACCTCGCCGACGCCCTCGAGGACCTCCTCGGCGAGACCTACGGACTGCTCGTGTACCAGGAGCAGGTCATGGAGATCGCGCAGAAGCTGGCCGGTTACAGCCTCGGCAGCGCAGACCTGCTGCGGCGGGCCATGGGCAAGAAGAAGAAGGAGGTGCTCGACGCCGAGTTCGCCAACTTCGAGGCGGGGATGACTGCCAACGGGTACTCCCGCGAGGCGATCGCCGCGCTGTGGGAGACGATGGTGCCGTTCTCGGCCTACGGGTTCAACAAGTCCCACGCCGCGGCCTACGGCCTGGTGTCGTACTGGACGGCCTACCTCAAGGCCCACTACCCGGTGGAGTACATGGCCGCCCTGCTGGAGAGCGTCCGCGACGACAAGGACAAGTCGGCGGTCTACCTGGCCGAGTGCCGCTACATGGGCATCCGGGTGCTGCCCCCGGACGTCAACGAATCCCAGGGACGGTTCACCCCGGTCGGCAGCGACATCAGGTTCGGGCTGGGAGCCATCCGCAACGTGGGCGACAACGTGGTTCGCGGCATCTTCGAGGCCCGGCGTGACCACGGCAAGGCCGGCGACTTCAACGCGTTCCTCGACCACGTCCCGCTGGTGGTCTGCAACAAGAGGGTCATCGAGTCCCTGATCAAGGCCGGCGCGTTCGACTCGTTGGGGCACACGCGGCGCTCGCTCGTGCAGTGTCACGAGACGAAGGTCGACGAGGTGATCGACCTCAAGCGCAACCAGGCCATGGGGCAGGACGACCTGTTCGCAGACTTCGGCGGCGGCTCGGACGCCGGCGGCCCCGCGTCCTCGCCGGTGCCCGACCTTCCCGAGTGGGACAAGTCCATCAAGCTCGCGTTCGAGCGCGAGATGCTGGGGCTCTATGTGTCCGACCACCCCCTGCAGGGGCTCGAGCACATCGTGGCGGCCAACCGCGACATCGGCCTCTCGGCGCTGGCGGCCGACGACGGGCCCCGCGAGGGACAGGTCACCATCTGCGGCATGGTCACCCACGTCCAGCGCAAACAGACCAAGGACGGGAAGATCTGGGCCATCCTGACCGTCGAGGACCTCGAGGGCTCCATGGAGGTCCTCGTCTTCAGCAACGCCTACGCGCCGGTGGAGACCTCGCTGGCCACCGACGTCGTGGTCCGGATCCGGGGTCGCCTCAGGGCACGCGACGACTCCGTCGAGCTCACGGCGTCCGAGGTGACGTTCCCGGACGTGAACCAGGGCCCCGCGGGGCCCGTCACGATCCAGTTGCCCACCGCCCGGTGCACCCCCAGTGTCGTCGAGCAACTCCGGTTCGTGCTCGGAAACCATCCCGGGCTGACCGAGGTCAGGGTCAGGCTCGTGAGCCCCCAACGCTCGACCCTGTGGCGGCTGGGGGACGGCATGCGCGTCCAGCCCTCGCCGTCCCTCATGGCTGACCTGAAGGCCCTGCTGGGTCCGTCCTGCGTGAGCGCCTAGAGTCGTGCCTGTGGAACTGCGAAAGGTCGCCGGGCGGACGGGAGCCCTCGTGACGCTGACGTTCGCGCTGGGCGCGATCGCGGCGTTCGTGTGGAACCGGGTCGTGACGCCGCCGTCCTACCTCGTGCAGCCCGACGGGCACGCCACCATCGAGCAGCATCAGCTCATGGCGATCGTCGCCGCGGATGCGGTCTACGTCGTGCTGGGGTTCGTCGGCGGCGTCGTCCTCGGGGTCTTCGCCTGGCTGTGGTTCCGGCGACACGGGTTCGTGGCCGGGCTCGTCGCGGTCGGCGCAGGGCTGCTGGCCGGGCTCACCTGCTGGCTGCTGGGGGAGGCTCTCGGTCCGGCGCCCTTTGCCGAGCGCCTGGCCCAGGCCCAACCCGGTGACCTGGTGCCCCTCGACGTGGTCCTGCGTGCCCCCTCCGCGCTGGCGGTCTGGGCGTTTGCCGCGGTCGCCGTTCCCCTGTTCGCAGCTGCTGTGGGGCCGGACTGGATGCTGGCCGACGAGGCCGAGCCCGCCGCGGCTCCGCAAACGTCAGGGGCGTGAGCGGGTAGCCTTTCGCCATGGAGGAGACCCGGGAGGTCGAACGCAAGTTCGAGGCGGATCTTCCCGTCGCGCCCGAGTTCGGGGGCCTCGGACGCCTCGGCGCCCCCGTCGTCCACCGGCTGATCGCCGTCTACCACGACACCCTCGGTCTCGACCTGACCCGGGCGGGCTGGGTGCTCCGCCATCGAACGGGCGGCACCGATCCCGGATGGCACATCAAGCGGCCAGTCGCGGCGGATGAGCGTGTCGAACTGCACTGGCCCCTGTCGCCGTCCCGGACCCCCGGCGCCGTCCCGGACGCCGTCCGCCGGGAGGCGCCTCAGGACGTGAGGAGTCGTGCTCTTGTCCCGGTCGCCGTCCTCTCGACGATGCGCCGGGAACACGACCTCCTCGACGCCTCCGGCCTCGTCCTTGCGCACCTCTGCTTCGACGCCGTGACCGCCGAGGTCGTGCGCGCCGCCGAGGGCGCGGACGCAGCGCGCTGGCAGGAGATCGAGGTCGAACTCGAGTCTGCCGCGGACCCAGGCCTCCTCGACGCCCTCGAGGTGGTTCTGGTGGCGGCCGGAGCGCGGCGGGCTCCCTACGGCTCCAAGATCGCGCGTGCCCTGGCCGGGATCCAGCCCTTCGCTCCGCCGACGACGCCCGACGCCCCGGCTGCCGACGTGCTGTTGGACTACTTCGCCGACCAGGTCGCGGTCCTGCAGTCCCGCGAGGAGGACGTGCGGGTCGACGCCCCGGACGCCGTCCACCGGGCGCGGGTGGCGACGCGCCGACTGCGCAGCGCTCTCAAGACGTTCGCCCCCCTGCTCGACGTGGCGCGTACGGAGGCGTTGCGCGGCGAACTGCGCTGGCTGGGGGAGATGCTGGGAGCCCCCCGGGACGCCGAGGTCCTGGGGGAGGAGTTCGGTGACCTGCTCGCGGAGTTTGACGCTGCCGAACTGGAGGGTCCGGTCCGGGCGCGGCTGCTCGGCCACCTCGCGGACCGGCACACCCGCTCCCACGCCGCGCTGGTGGTCGCGTTGGGGACGCGCCGCCATGCCGACCTGTCCGCGGACCTGGCGAGACTGCTCGTGGTCCCCCCCTTCGTCGCCGCCGCGGACGCCCCCGCGCGCGAGGCGATGCCCCCCGAGGTCCACGCCGTGACCGCCGAGGTGCGCCGGTTGCGGGACATCGCCAGCAGCCGCCCTGCCGACCTCGAACGCTGGCATGACGTCCGCAAGGCTGCCAAGGCCGTCCGCTACTGCACCGAGGCACTGGCCCGCGTGTTCGGCGCGCCGATGGACGAGCGGGCCCGGGCCTGGACCGCGGTGACCGAGTCGCTCGGCACCTTCCAGGATGCGGTCGTCGCCGGGGAACTGATCGGCCATGTGCGGGACGAGGCTGCGGCCGCAGGCGAACCGACCCGGACCTACGATGTGCTCGCCGACGCCCAGACCGACCGCCGTGACGCCGCGCTCGCGGAGGGCCAGACGGCGCTGGAGGCAGCGCTCGAGGTGTCAGCGGGCGATTGACGCGAAGGACGCGCCGGTGATCGCGGCCAGGTCGGCCGGGGCCAGTTCGACCTGCAACCCCCTCCTGCCGGCGGAAACCCTGATGGTGGGGAAGTCCAGCGCCGAGGCGTCGATGACCGTGGGCAGCGGTGTCCGCTGGGCGATCGGCGAGATGCCCCCGACCACCGAGCCCGCGGAGCGCTCGGCGACCCGTGGGTCCGCCAGGTCGGCCTTCTTCGCGCCCAGGGCGGCCGCCATCGCCTTGAGGTCGAGCCGGCCCGCGACGGGGACGACGCCCACGGCCAGGCGACGGCCGCCCAGGTCGACGACGAGGGTCTTGAACACCCGCCGCGGGTCTGTGCCGGTGGCGGCGGCAGCCTCGGCACCGAAATCGGTGGCGTCGGGGTCGTGGTGATACGGGACGACGGTGAAGGCGACCCCCGCCGCGGCCAGCGCCTCGGTGGCCGGCGTGCCGCCGCCGGTCTGTTTGCGTGCCATGTGTTGCTCCGGTGTCCGTGTCAGAACATCGCGACGGCCTGCACCAGCAGGGGCGCGACCAGGAGGGCGGGCAGCAGGTCACCGACGGGGATCTGCTTCAGATGAAGAAGCCGCAGGGCCAGGGCGAGCAGGATGACCCCGCCCGTCGCGGTCAGGGCGTCGATGTGGGCCATGGGCAGGAAGTCGCCGAGCAGGAAGCCCAGCAGGGTCAGCGACCCCTGCAGGACCCCCACCGCGACCGCCGAGAACAGCACGCCGATGCCGAGGGTCGACGCGAAGGCGACCGCGGCGAATCCGTCCATGACGGACTTGACGATGAGTTGGTCGGCGCCGCGACCCAGTCCGTCCGACAGCGACCCGAGGATGGTGAGCGGTCCCACGCAGAACAGCAGGGTCGGGGTGACCAGGGCGTCGACGAACGTGCCGGTCTCGCCGTCGCGGCTGAAGCGGCGGCGCACCCGGTCCGCGGCCGACTCCAGCCCCTGTTCGATCCGCAGCCAGGAGCCCAGCAGCCCACCGGCGAGCAGGGAGCCCAGGACAACGAGCATTCCGCCGCCTCCGACCACGGCCGCGAGGGCATCCGAGCCGAGCGCAGCGGCCGACTGGATCCCCAGCACGAGGGTGATCAACCCGAGGGTGCTCGTGATGAGTTCCCGGGTTCGCCCGGGGATCCGGTTGCCCAGCACCAGCCCGATCAGGGCCCCCGCTGCCACGGTGACCACGTTGGTGACCGTCCCGATCCCGATGAACATGAGCCCATACAATCACCTGCGTGGAACTACGCCTGATCGACGTCCGCGGACAGAAACCCGACTACCGCCGGGTGGTACCGCGCGCGGCCTTCGACGTCGAGCACGCCGTGGACGTCGTGCGCCCGATCTGCGACGCGGTGGCCACGCGCGGGGAGGAGGCCCTGCGCGAGTTCGCGGCCCGTTTCGACGGCGTCGTCCCGCCTTCGGTGCGGGTCCCTGCCGAGGAGCTCGAGCGCGGCGCGGCCGGGCTAACGGCGGAGGTCAGGGCGGCCTTCGTGGAGTCGATCCGGCGTCGGCGCGCCGTCGCAGAAGCCGAACGCGACGCCGACGTGGTGCGCGTCGAGGTGGCCCCCGGGGCGGTCGTCGAGCAGTGGAGCGTCCCGGTGGGACGGGTCGGCCTGTACGTGCCCGGCGGCCTCGCGCCCCTGGCCTCCTCGGTGCTGATGAACGTCGTGCCCGCCCAGGTCGCGGGCGTCCCCTCCCTTGCAGTGGCCTCACCGCCGCAGAAGGAGTTCGGAGGTCTCCCGCACCCGAGCATCCTCGGGTTGTGTCACCTGCTCGGCGTGACCGAGGTCTACGCGGTCGGAGGCGCCCAGGCCATCGCGATGTTCGCCCACGGGGTCGATGGCCTCTGCGAGCCGGTCGACCTGGTGACCGGCCCCGGCAACATCTATGTGGTCGCCGCCAAGCGATACCTGCGCGGCGTGATCGGCATCGACTCAGAGGCGGGCCCGACCGAGATCGCCGTCCTGGCCGACGACACCGCGATCCCCGCCCACGTCGCTGCCGACCTCATCAGCCAGGCGGAGCACGACCCCATGGCCGGCTCGGTCCTCGTCACCGACAGCCCTTCGCTCGCCGCGGCGGTCAACGCCGAACTCGACGGGCAGATCGCCCGCCTCGACAACATCGCGCGCATCGAGACGGCGCTGGGCGGTCCCCAGTCGGCCATTGTCCTGGTCGACGACCTCGAGCAGGGGCTGGCCGTCGTGGACGCCTACGCCGCCGAGCACCTCGAGATCCACACCCGGGACGCCTACGAGGTCGCCAGGCGCGTCCGGAACGCCGGGGCGCTCTTCGTGGGCACGTGGTCGCCGGTCCCCCTGGGGGACTATTCCGCCGGCTCCACCCACGTGCTCCCCACCGCCGGGGCCGCGCGCCACTCGTCCGGGCTGAACGTGAAGAGTTTCCGCAAGGCCGTCCACGTCGTGCAGTACAGCCGGACGGCCCTCGCCGAGGTTGCGCCCACGGTGGAGGCCTTCGCCACTGCCGAGCACCTGCCCGGGCACCGGGCCGCCATCGCCCTCCGGCGCGGGGCGACTGCATGAAGCCCGACCCCACCCTCGCCGACCTGCCGCTGCGGCCCGAACTCGTCGGCGAGGAGCCCTACGGCGCGCCGCAACTCGACGTGCCCGTCTGCCTCAACGTCAACGAGAACCCCTACCCGCCCTCGGATGCGATCCGGCAGCAGATGGCCGCGGCGGTGCTGGCGGCGACCGCCCGCATCGACCGCTACCCCGACCGGGAGGCGATGGCCCTGCGGCGCGCGCTGGCCAGCTATCTCGGCCACGGGTTGACGGGCTCCCAGGTGTGGGCGGCGAACGGCTCCAACGAGGTGATGACCCACGTGCTGGGGGCCTTCGGCGGCCCGGGCCGGACCGTGCTCACATTCCCGCCCACGTACTCCATGTACCCGGAGTATGCGCGCAACACCCACACCCGCTACGCCACGGCTCCGAGGCTGCCCGATCACACCCTCACCGCGCCGCTCATCCTCGACGCCATCGCCTCTCACGAGCCGACGGTCGTCCTCATCACGACCCCGAACAACCCCACCGGCACGTCGACGGGGCTGGACGTGATCGAGCAGGTGGTGCAGGGCACGGACGCGATCGTCGTCGTGGACGAGGCGTACCAGGAGTTCTCCCGGACGCCGGAGGCCACGGCACTCACCCTGCTGCCGCGGTACGGCAATCTCGTCGTGAGCCGCACGATGAGCAAGGCGTTCGCCCTCGCCGGCGGCCGGGTGGGGTACCTGGCCGCGGCTCGAGCGATCGTGGACGCCTGCCGGATCGTCCGGCTGCCCTACCACCTGTCGGCGCAGACCCAGGCGCTCGCCGAGGTCGCGCTCGCGCACGCCTCCGAGATGCTGGCCCGTGTGGACCTGCTGCGAGGCGTTCGCGACGAGATGCTCACGCGGCTACCGGCGATGGGGTTCGAAGTCGTGGAGTCGGACGCCAACTTCGTGCTGTTCGGACGGTTCGCCGACCGGCACCGTGCCTGGCAGGCCCTGCTGGACCGCGGCGTCCTCGTGCGCGAGACTGGGCCGGCCGGGTACCTCCGCGTATCGGCGGGCACGCCCTCCGAGATGGAGGCGTTCTACGCGGCGCTGGCTGACATCGACCGGGCTGGCATGGACAACGGGGAGTACAGATGAGTGATCGCACCGCGCGCGCGGAGCGGACGACCAGCGAGTCGAGCGTCGTCGTCGAGGTGAACCTCGACGGCACGGGCGCCTCGTCGATCAGCACGGGGGTCGGCTTCTACGACCACATGCTCACAGCCCTGGCGAAGCATTCCGGAATCGACCTGACCATCCGGGCGAGCGGCGACGTCGAGGTCGACGGCCACCACGTCGTGGAGGACACCGCCATCGTGTTGGGGCAGGCCCTGGCCGTCGCGCTGGGCGACAAGCGCGGCATCCGCCGCTTCGGCGACGCCCGCGTCCCCCTGGACGAGGCGCTCGCCGATTGTGTCGTCGACGTCGCCGGACGGCCCTACGTCGTCTGCTCGGGCGAGCCCGAGGGACAGGTGTACGCGCGGATCGGTGGGTCGGGGGTGGCGTACGCCGGGTCGATGACGCGGCACGTGGTCGAGTCGCTGGCCCTGAACGCCGGAATGTGCGTCCACCTGACGTTGCTGGCCGGACGCGACCCCCATCACATCGTCGAGGCGCAGTTCAAGGCCCTGGCGCGCGCGCTGCGCGTCGCCGTCGAGCGCGACCCGCGCATCGCCGGCATCGTGCCCTCGACGAAGGGCGCCCTGTGACGCTTCCCGAGGTTGCGATCCTGGACTACGGGTCGGGAAACCTTCACTCGGTGAGTCGCGCGGTCGCGGCCGCGGGCGCGCACGTCGTCCTGACCCACGACCCTGACGTCGTGGCCGGCTGCGACGGACTGGTCGTCCCGGGGGTCGGCGCGTTCGCCGCCTGCATGGCGGGGCTGCGAGAGGTCGCCGGTCCGCGTCTGGTGACCCAGCGTCTCGCGGACGGACGCCCCGTCCTCGGCATCTGTGTCGGGCTCCAGGTCATGTTCGCCCGCGGCGACGAACACGGCGTCCGGGCCGACGGCATCGGCGTGCTGCCCGGAGTGGTCGAGCGCCTCACCGCCCGGCGGCTGCCCCACATGGGCTGGAACACGGTCGAGCCGCCCGCGGGATCCCGGCTCCTCGCCGGCCTGGAGGGCGAGCGCTTCTACTTCGTCCACTCCTACGGCGTCCACGATCAGCCCGACTGGCCCAGCGGCGCGAGGCTCACCTGGACCGAGCACGGGGGCGACCGCTTCGTCGCGGCGGTCGAGTACGGCGCGCTGAGCGCCACGCAGTTCCACCCCGAGAAGTCCGGCGACGCCGGCGTCCGGCTGCTACGGGCGTGGGTGGGTTCCCTGGCGGGACGGTGAACGCCGCCGGTGAGGTGGGCTACCCTTCCGGCGTGAA
>CAZZGU010000105.1:0-8614 GCA_964653755.1 uncultured Nigerium sp.
ATGCGCGTCTTCTTGAGCAGCTTGCGGTGCTTCTTCTTCGCCATCCGCTTGCGACGCTTCTTGATGACCGAACCCACGTGCCGACCTCTCCGTCCTCCGGCGCGTAGACGCACCGTGGAATTCCGATGATGAATGCGCTGACACCCGGCCAGCCAGACACAGGATGCTACCTCACCGCGCGACGGCCCGACGAATCTTCCCAGCGCTACGGTGTCGGCTTCGCGAGCGCCGCGCTGCGATCGCGCGCCGCCTCCATCGCTGTGATGAACGCCGCCTTGACGCGGTGGTCCTCGAGCTGCCGCAGCGCGGCCGCGGTCGTTCCCCCCGGGGAGGTGACCCGCTCGCGCAGGACGGTCGGGTGTTCCCCCGACTCGCTCAGCAGCTTCGCTGACCCGTACATCGTCTGGACGACCAGCGTCGTGGCGATGTCCCGGGGCAGGCCCAGCATGACGCCCGCGTCGATCATGGCCTCGACCACGAAGAAGAGGTAGGCCGGGCCGGACCCTGAGATGGCCGTGACGGCGTCCTGGTACTTCTCGGGGACCGTGATGACCTTGCCCACAGCCGAGAGCAGTTGGGTGGCGGTCGCGAGGTCGTCCGTGCTGGCGTGCGTGCCCGCCGAGATCGCCGCCATCCCCTCCGACACCTGTGCCGGCGTGTTCGGCATCACCCGGACGACGGGGGTTCCCGGCGGGAGGCCCGCCTCCAGCTGCGCCGTGGTGACGCCGGCGCACAACGAGACGACGAGGTCGCCCGGCCTCACGTGCTGGCGGATCTCGGGGAGGACCTCCGCGACGTCCTGGGGCTTGACCACGAGCACGATCGTGTCGGCGGCCTCGGCCGCCTCGCCGTTGGTGGCCTTGGTGACGACCCCGTACCGCTTCTCGATCTCCGCGCGCCGGAAGTCGCGCCGGTCTGCGGCCACCACGGCGTCCGGAGAGAGGCCGGAACGCAGAAGTCCGGCCAGCAGGGTCTCCCCCATGACCCCCGCGCCGATGAGGGCGACCTTCACCGCCGGACCAGCAACTCGGCGACCTGCACGGCGTTCAGGGCGGCGCCCTTGCGGAGGTTGTCACCCGTCACGAACAGAACCAGCCCGCGTCCGCCGGGCACGGCCTGGTCGGACCGAATGCGTCCGACGAAGACCTCGTCGCGACCGGCGGCCTCGCGCGGGTTGGGCACGTCGACGAGCCGGACGCCGGGGGCGTCCGCCAGCAAGGCGGTCGCCTGCTCGGGGCTGATCGGGTCGGCGAACTCGGCGTGGATCGCCAGGCTGTGGCCGGAGAACACCGGCACGCGGACGCAGGTGCCGGAGACCGCCAGGTCGGGCAGGTGGAGGATCTTGCGGGACTCGTGACGGAGCTTCTGCTCCTCGTCGGTCTCGCCGGAGCCGTCCTCCACGATCCTGCCAGCGATCGCGACCACGTTGAAGGCGATGGGCAGGACGTACGGGGAGACGTCCGCGGGAGCCGGCACAGCCGTCCCGTCGAGCGCCAGCTTCGTTGCGTCGTGGTCGAGGGCGTCGCGGGTCTGGGACTCCAGCGCGCGCACCCCGGCGAGCCCGGAGCCGGACGTCGCCTGGTAGGTGGCGACGGTCAGCCGGGTGAGCGTCGCTGCGTCGTGGAGCGGCTTGAGCACCGGCATCGCCGCCATCGTCGTGCAGTTGGGGTTCGCGATGATGCCCTTGGGCGGGTTGACCGCGTCCTCGGGGTTGACCTCGGAGACCACCAACGGGACGTCGGGGTCCTTACGCCAGGCCGAGCTGTTGTCGACGACGGTCGCGCCGGCGGCCGCGACCCTGGGGGCGTACTCCTTGGACATGGATGCTCCAGCCGACATGATCGCGATGTCGATCCCGGCGAAGTCGGCCGTCGCGGTGTCCTCGACGACAATCTCGCGGCCCTTCCAGGGCAGGGTCGTCCCCGCCGAACGTGCGGACGAGAAGTACCGCATCTCGTCCACCGGGAAGTCCCGCTCCTCGAGCAGAGCCCTCATCACCTGACCGACCTGACCGGTCGCACCGAAAACACCAACGCGCATGGGGGGATCCTACCGGTCGGCGGGGGTCCTTCCCTTTGACCGGGCGGTGTCACCCAGGGCGTCCGCCGACTCCGGAGGCAAGGAGGGGCAACTTCACCCAATCACAGGCGGCCGCCCTGCGTCGGGACTAGTGTCATCTCGAAAGAAAGCCTCCACCCGACGCAGGGCTGGAAAGGCCGAAGCCCCTCCGTGGAAATGAGTACTTATGACCACCGCCACAGGCTCTGAGCCGACAACAAAGGACGTGCGCCCGTTCGGCTGGCGCGACCGGATCGGGTACGCCGCCGGTGACCTCGGCAACGACATGACGTTCATGATCCAGGCGTTCTTCTTCCTGGTCTACTTCACCAAGGTGATCGGCATCGACCCGAGCCACATCGGCCTGCTCCTGCTGGGCGCACGCGTGCTCGACGCCTTCACCGACATCGGCATGGGTCGCATCATCGACACGATGAAGCCCGCCAAGGACGGCAAGTTCAAGCCGTGGATCCGCCGCATCGCGATCCCGGTCGCCCTCTCCTCGGCCCTGATGTTCCAGAGCTTCATCGCCGACTGGAGCTACGGCGCCCGCCTGGCCTGGATGATCGGCTTCTACTTCCTGTGGGGCTCGATCTTCTACACCGCCATCAACATCCCCTACGGCTCGATGGCCTCGGTCATCTCCGACAAGGCTGAGGAGCGTGCCGAGCTGTCGGTGTGGCGCTCCACCGGCGCCCAGGTCGCCTTCCTGATCGTGTCCACCTTCCTGCCCGGCATCGTGTTCGAGGGCTCCGAGGTCAACGCCGCCCGCTTCAGCATGGCCGCCATCGCCATGGGCGCCCTGGCCGTGCTCTTCTACGCAGTGCTGTACTTCAATGTCGAGGAGCGCATCACCGTCGTCCCCAAGCCGAAGGGCGAGGGGCAGAGCTTCGGCCAGCTGGTGAAGTCCCTGGTCACCAACCGCGCCCTGCTCGCCATCGTGGTGGCCGCCCTGCTGTTGCTGCTCGGCAACCTGCTCAACGGTGCGGTGCAGTCCTTCCTGTTCCTGGACTACTTCGGCAACGGCGCCCTGCAGGGCCCGACCAGCCTCGCCGCCACGCTGCCCGCGTTCGCACTGGTTCCCCTTGCCGGTCAGCTGACCAAGAGGTTCGGCAAGACCGAAACCGGCACCTTCGGTGTCGCCGTCTACGTCGGCATGATGGTCCTGCAGTACTTCCTGCACACCCAGAGCCCGGCCGTCTTCATCATCATCAACGCGGTTGCCTCGTTCGGCCTGGCCACCTTCAACTTCCTGATCTGGGCGTTCATCATCGACGTCATCGACTACCAGGAAGTCCGTTCCGGCGAACGCGACGACGCCACCGTGTACGCCGTGTACTCGTGGGCTCGCAAGCTCGGTCAGGCCGCGGCCGGTGGTCTGGCTGGCTTCGCCCTGACCTTCATCGGCTACCAGAAGTCGACCGCCGGCCAGAAGGTCACCCAGACCCCCGAGACCATCGAGGGCATCTGGGCACTGGCCACGATCATCCCCGCCATGTTCCTCACCGGCACCCTGCTGTCGCTGCTGTTCTGGTACCCGCTGAAGAAGAAGATGGTCGCCGAGAACGCCGCCATCCTCGCGGAGCGCCGCGCCACGGCGATCCACTGATCGCATCCGACCCGACCGGGGCCCGGCGAGTTCGCTCGCCGGGCCCCGGCGCGTGTGGGGCCGTGGTTTCCTGCGCCCGCGGCGTCCGGGCGGGCGTCCGGGCGGCGTCCGGGCGGGCGTCCACCGCCACGCGGAAACACCGCCGGTACTGACGTTCACCGCCGCTACATCGGCGGTCGATGACAGTACCGGCGGTGTTCTCCGACCTACCGAGAACACCGCCGGTACTTCGCATCCGACCCGCGCGCACGGCGCCGAGCCCACCGCCCGCGGCTCAGAACAGCTCGGTGTACGGGGCCACGAGGCTGTAGCCGATGAAGGCCACCAGATCCAGGATCACGTGGGCCGCCACGAGCGGACCGACCCGCCGCCACCGCAGGTACGCCAGGCCGAACACGATCCCCATGACGAGGTTGCCGACGAAGCCTCCGAACCCCTGGTAGAGGTGATAGGTCCCTCGCAGGACAGCGCTGGCGAGCACAATCGCCCAGACACCCCACGCGAGCTGGCGCAGTCGGGTGAAGAGGTAGCCGAGCATGATGACCTCCTCCAGAACCCCGTTCATGACCGCAAGGCCCACCAGGACGAGGATCGTCCACCACTGCTCGGTCAGGTTCGCGGGCGCGACGTTGGTGTTGAACCCCAACTCGCGCGCCACGAAGTAGAACGCGAGCCCGGGCAGGCCGATCAGCGCCGCCATCCCCAGGCCGCGCGACAGGTCGAATCCCGGACGCCGCAGGTCGAAGCCGAGTTCGTGGGAGTTGCGCGACAGCCGCATCAGGTAGAGCACCAGCACGACCGGGACCAGCGGGAACACGATGCCGGCGAGTTGGTAGGCGAGGTCGAGCCAGGGACGGTCCGGCACGACCGCGTTGTTCATGGACGTCGTCTGCTCGTTGAGCGGCTCGGGCCGGCTCAGCTTCTCGATGATCGACAGCAGCGAGTACACGGCGGACTGTCCCAGGGACAGCCCCAGGACGATCCAGACCTCGGCCGTCCAGCGCTTCCGGGACACACGAAGGGGCGGCGGAGCGGCGCTCGAGGAGGTCACCGCCCCAGCATATTCGGCGGCCTCCGACGGCCCGTCCGGGCTCGTGCGGACGCCCCTCCCCACGCTCGCTCGCCATCGAGACTGCCGTGTCGGCCAGCATTTCGACCTTCGATTCGCTTTGGCCGGGCGGATCGACTTCAATGACGTCATGCGCATCGCCACGATCTCATTTGCGGCAGGTCCGGACGGGTTGTTCCCCGCGGTGTCGCGACTCGAAGAGGCGCTGGGGTCGGATTTCCGCGACGGCGGATTCCATCCGCGGTTCGGCACCCGCAACCACATCCTCCCGCTCCTGCACCACAAGTACATCGAGGTCGTGGAGGTCCTGGAACACCCTGCCGCCGAGAAGGCTCCCTTCGGTCAGGCCGTGCGGGCCCGCTCGGAGATGGGCGGCGGCTGGCTGGCCTGGGTCCTGGAAGTCGACGACCTCGCGCCCTACGAGCAGCGCCTCGGGCGCCAGGCAGCGCCCGGCACGCGGCAGTTCCCGGACGGCCGGCGCCTCGACTGGCGCCAACTCGGGGTCAAGGGGCTCCTCGCGGATCCTCAACTCCCCTTCTTCATCAAGTGGGAGAGCGACCCCTCGGTCCACCCGAGCGCCCTCGCCCCCGCGGACGTCGAAGTCCTCGAGATCGAGATCTCCGGCAACGAGCAGCGCGTGGCCGACTGGATCGGCTTCACCCCCGGACCCGTCTTCGACGGGGTGGCCCTGAAGTTCGTCTCCCCCAACGGCCAGCCCGGCATCGAATCAGTGACCTTCCGCTGCCCCAAGGGGATCGTCCGCATCTGACGGGTCCCGCGCCCTGCGGATGCCCCGCACGCGAAACTGTCCGAGCCATCGCCTAGCGTGCGGGTCATGGCCAAGACGACGTCCACCACCCACCGTTGCTCCGAGTGTGGCTGGAGTACGACCCGCTGGGTCGGCCGCTGCGGACGCTGCCAGGCCTGGGGAAGCCTCCTCGAGACGGCCCCGGCACCGCCGGGAGGCGCCTCTTCAAGTCGGCCGGTCACGAGCGCGCGACGCATCACGGACGTCGCTGCGGATCCGGCCCGCAGCATTCCCACCGGCATCGCAGAACTCGACCGGGTGCTCGGGAAGGGCCTTGTTCCCGGCGCGGTTGTGCTGCTGGGTGGCGAACCCGGAGTCGGTAAATCGACACTGCTCCTCGCGGTGGCCGCACGATGGGCGGGGGGCGGGCGTCCGACGCTCTACGTCAGCGCCGAGGAGTCTGCGGCGCAGGTGCGCCTGCGCGCCGACCGGACGGGATCCCTGAGTCCCCACCTCTACGTGGCCGCCGAGGCCGACCTCGGCACGATCCTCGGTCACGTCGAGGAACTCTCCCCCAGCCTCCTGGTGCTGGACTCCGTCCAGACGGTCTCGGCCGGGCAGAGCGAGGGCGTCGCGGGGGGCGTCACGCAGGTGCGCGAGGTGACGGGCGCCCTCGTGCGGGTCGCCAAACAGCGGGGGATGGCCGTCCTCATCATCGGCCACGTCACCAAGGACGGCGCGATCGCCGGACCGCGGACTCTGGAGCACCTCGTCGACGTGGTGCTCACGTTCGAGGGCGACCGCCACTCCGGGTTCCGAATGGTTCGCTCGACCAAGAACCGGTACGGGCCCTCCGACGAGGTCGGCTGCTTCGAGCTGACCGACGGCGGCATCCGGGAGGTCC
This sequence comes from uncultured Nigerium sp., assembly GCA_964653755.1. Lineage (GTDB taxonomy): Bacteria > Actinomycetota > Actinomycetes > Propionibacteriales > Propionibacteriaceae > Propioniciclava. Next base: position 6,389 of record CAZZGU010000105.1, read on the forward strand.
CCGACCCCTCGGGACTCTTCACGTCCCGGGCAGGCCCGCCCGCCTCGGGCACCTGCGCGACCGTGAGCCTGGAGGGGCGGCGTCCGCTGGTGGCCGAGTTCCAGGCACTCGTGGCACCGGCCGGGCCAACCGGGGCCCGTCGGGTCGCCCACGGCCTCGATCTCGGGCGGGTCACGATGACCCTGGCGGTGCTCCAGCGCAGGGCTCGTCTCAAACTCCACCACCGCGACGTGTTCGTCTCGACGGTCGGCGGCGTGCGGGTGGCCGATCCGACCGGCGACCTCGCGACGGCGCTGGCCGTCGCGACGGCCTTTCGGGACGCCGAGCCGCGCACCCGGCTCGTGGCGCTCGGCGAGATCGGGCTCTCCGGGGAACTGCGCCCGGTGGCCGGGGCCCAGCGGCGCCTCGCCGAGGCCCAGCGGCTGGGCTTCGAGGTGGCGCTGGTGTCGGCCGGTTCGCTGGGGCCTGGGGAGGAGCCGCCGAACGGTCTCCTCGTCGTCGAGGTCGCCACGCTCGCCGCTGCCCTCGACGTGGTCTTCACGCGGCTCACCCGACCGACCACCGCGGACGTCGTTCCCCTGGATTCGAACCGGCGCCGGCCTGCCTAAACTGGCGCGGTGCCGACCCCAGCCCCAGATCCCGTCCCCGACCGTGACAAGGCCTCCTCCCCGGCCCCGGACGCCGGCGCCTCGAAGCGGTCCCGCGCCGAGATCACCGCAGACGTGTCGGCGTGGTACGCCCGCCACGCCCGCGTCCTGCCCTGGCGGACGCCGGGGGCGTCACCCTGGGGCGTGCTCGTCAGCGAGGTCATGCTGCAACAGACCCCGGTGTCCCGCGTCCTGCCCGTGTGGGAGGAGTGGCTGGCCCGCTGGCCGTCGCCGGCCTCCCTCGCGGCGGAGCCCCAGGGCGAGGCCGTCCGGGCCTGGGGACGCCTCGGCTACCCGCGCCGGGCCCAGCGGCTCCACCAGGCGGCCCGCACCATCGTCGAACTGCACAGTGGAGAGGTGCCGGCCGATCCGGTCGCCCTTCGAGCCCTGCCCGGCGTCGGGGACTACACGGCCGCCGCGGTCGCCGCCTTCGCCTTCGGCCGACGCACGCTCGTCCTCGACACCAACGTGCGGCGCGTGCTCGCCCGACTGGACGCCGGCGCCGAATTCCCCGCTGACGCCATCACGGCCGCCGAACGTTCACGCGCCGAGACCTGGCTGCCGGAACTTCCGACGGACGCCGCCCGCTGGTCGGTGGCGGCGATGGAGCTCGGCGCCCAGGTGTGCACCGCCCTCGCCCCCGCGTGCGGCGCCTGCCCCGTGGCAGGGGACTGCGTCTGGTTCGGCGCAGGACGTCCGCCGTGGGACGGGGCCCCGCGACGCGGCCAGTCCTACGCGGGCACCGACCGGCAGTGCCGCGGCGTCCTCCTCGGCGTCCTGCGCGACGCGCCCGGGGCGGTGACGGAGGAGCGTCTGCGGGCGGCCTGGACGGCAGACCCCCAGCAGGCAACGCGAGCGCTGGAATCCCTGCTGGGGGACGGCCTGGTCCATCGGACGGGCGACGGACTCCTGAGTCTGTGACCGGCCGTCAGGCCGACGGTCCAGCCCCGAAGTCGGCCGGCGCAATGTCGGGCAACTCGGCTCGCGGCTGACCGGAGAACACGAACGGAAGTTCGGAACCCTCCGGCGCGACGTCCACGACCACGAGTTCGCCGGGCTTGAGCTCACCGAACAGAATCTTCTCGGCCAGCATGTCCTCGATGTCCCGCTGGATCGCACGCCGCAGCGGGCGTGCGCCGAGCACCGGGTCGAAGCCACGCTTGGCGACGAGGGTCTTGGCAGCGTCGGTCAGCACGAGACCCATGTTCTTGTCGCGCAGCCGCGTCTCGATCTCGGCGGCCATCAGGTCCACGATCCGCTCGATGTCGGTCTGCGAGAGCTGGTGGAAGACGATGATCTCGTCGACGCGATTCAGGAACTCAGGGCGGAAATGCTGTTTGAGCTCATCCGTGACCTTGGCCTTCATCTTCTCGTAGCCGCCCACGGGGTCGTCCTGCCGGCTGAAGCCGAGGTTGACCGCCTTCGAGATGTCGCGCGTCCCGAGGTTCGTCGTCATGACGATGACGGTGTTCTTGAAGTCGACGACACGGCCCTGCGCATCGGTGAGGCGCCCCTCGTCCAGGATCTGGAGAAGCGAGTTGAAGATGTCCGGGTGCGCCTTTTCGATCTCGTCGAAGAG
>CAZZGU010000106.1:0-1832 GCA_964653755.1 uncultured Nigerium sp.
GTTCACCGCCGTGTTCGCGATGCCCAACCTCTCCCCCGCCACCGACACCGCCGAGGCTGCCCAGTACGTGGCCGAGCTGGGACGCCGCGGCGGGCACTGTGAAGTGGTCCCGATCGGCGCCGTGACGAAGGGGCGCGAAGGCGTCGAACTGGCGGAGCTCGGGCTGATGGCGAAGCACGCCGGAGTCCGCGTGTTCTCGGACGACGGCGCCTGCGTCTCCGACTCCCTCGTCATGCGGCGGGCGCTGACCTACCTGAAGCCGTTCGACGGCGTGCTCGCTCAGCACGCCCAGGATCCCCGCCTCGCGGACGGCCGTGCGTGCGCCCACGAGTCCGAGCTCCAGGGCCGGCTCGGGCTGCCCGGCTGGCCGACCGTGGCCGAGTCCGCGATCATCGCGCGCGACGTGCTCATCGCCGAGTACTGCGGGGCGCGCTACCACGCCTGTCACATCTCGACCGCCGAGAGCGTCGAGGTCATCCGGTGGGCCAAGAAGCGCGGCATCCAGGTGACCGCCGAGGTCACCCCGCACCACCTGCTGCTCGACACCCCGCTCATCGAGCACTACGACACGACCTTCAAGGTCAACCCGCCGCTGCGCACGTCCGAGCACCTGGAGGCCGTCCGTGAGGCTCTCGCGGACGGGACGATCGACATCGTGGGCACCGACCACGCCCCCCACACCGCCGAGGACAAGGACCACCCGTTCGACGTCGCCCTGCCGGGGATGATCGGACTCGAGCAGGCGCTGGCCGTCGTCATGGACCTCATGATCAACACCGGCCGCATGGACTGGCCGACGCTCGTGCGACGCATGTCGAGCAAACCCGCCGAGATCGGACGCCTCGCGCACCAGGGACGCCCGGTCGCCGTCGGCGAACCGGCGAACCTCGTGCTCGTGGACCCCTCGGCCCGGGCGACCGTGGATCGCGACGCGTCGGCGTCCAGGGCGCGCAACAACCCCTACCACGGGCGCGAGCTGCCCGACCCGGTGGTGGCGACCCTGTGGGCGGGCGCGTTCACCCACCGTCGCTGACGTGACGGAGGAGGCAGCACCGGCCGGCCCGACCGTGTTCTGGCGGTTCCTGAAGAAGTACCGCTACGCTCTCCCGCTCGCCTACCTGCCCCTGTTCCTGGCCTGGTACTTCTGGCTCGAGCAGCGCCCCGGCGGTGACGAGATCATCGTCGGCAGCCCCCTCGACGCTCTCATCCCGTTCCGGGAGGAGTTCATCCTGGCCTACGCGCTGTGGTTCCCCTACATGCTCGGCTTCATCGGCTGGCTCTACGTCACCGACCGCAACCGCACGGAGTTCCCCCGCCTGGCCTACCTCCTGATCGCGGGCCTCACGGTGTGCATGGTGGGGTACACGTTCTGGTCGACCACGACGTACGGGCTGCGCCCTGACCCCTACCCGCGCGACAACCTGTTCACCGACATCGTGAGGCAACTCCAGGACTTCGACACGCCCACCAACGTGTTCCCGAGCATGCATGTGTACGGCTCGATCGTCGTCCACCACTGCATCTGGGTGAGTGAGTACCTGCGCGGACGCCCGTGGGTGCGGTACGTCTCGCTCGTGGCCATGGTCTTCATCTCGGTGTCCACGGTGTTCCTCAAGCAGCACTCGATCGTGGACGTGGTCGCCGCGGCCGTGCTCTTCCTCCTGGTGTGGGCCGTGGGCCGCCTCATCAGGTCCTGGGCGGCACGACGGTCCGGGGGACTGTTCGGCCGCGGCGTCCAGGACGCCGCGGCCGAAGAGTCGGAGTAGGACCGAGGTCAGGCCGCCTCGGCCTCCAGTTGCTGGGCCAGCGCCAGGATCGAGGCGCGTGCGGAC
>CAZZGU010000106.1:1842-8584 GCA_964653755.1 uncultured Nigerium sp.
AATCACGGCCACGCCGCCGGCGCCGATAATCCAGCCCACGGCCTCCTCCAGCGTGCCCTCCCCCAGCGGCTTGACGACGTCGGCCTTGAAGTCGTTGACCGGCGCGCCCAGCCCGCGCAGGTGCAGCGTCCAGGCCGCGACCGCACGCTCGGCGCCGACCGGGGCGCCGCCGGCTGCGCGCTCGGCGTTCAGCGACGGGACGATGCGGATCGGGATCTTCTGCGAGCCGTCCCCCGCGATCTGGGCGAGCAGGTGCTTGATGTTCGGGTTGAGGAATCGGTCGGTGAGGGCCTCGCGGTAGGCGACGACCTCGTCGGCCGGCAGCGGGAGGTGCTTCGCAGCGACGTCCCACCACGCGTTGACCCACCCGGCGATCTCGGGATCGGACATGGCCTCGAAGACCGTCTCCTTGCCCTTGATCGTCGCGGCATAGGCCATGAGCGAGTGCGAGCCGTTGAGCATCCAGAGCTTGAGGGTCTCGTAGGGCGTGATGTCGTCGACGAACTGGGCGCCACGGGTCTCCCAGGCGGGGCGTCCGGCCTTGAAATCGCCGGAGAGCACCCACTGGACGAAGGGTTCGGTGCCCACGCAGGCCGGGTCGTCGATGCCGGTGTCGGCGAGGACGGCCTCGCGCGTGGCGTCGGTGGGCCGGGGCGTGATCCGGTCGACCATCGTGGTGACGAAGCCGACGTTCTCGTCGATGTAGGCCGTGAGGCTCGGGTTGACCATGGCGGCCAGGTCGCGGATGACGTGCTCGACCATGTCGCCGTTGTCCGGGACGTTGTCGCAGGGGCAGAACGTGAGGGGCCCGGCGTCCGCGGCGCGGCGGGTCAGGAGGCCGGCGACGAACTTGCCGGGGGCGGTCGTCACGGCGGCGAGGGCGCCGGACTTGAGCGCCTCGATGTCGGCCTGGACGCCCGCGTTGTCCGCGTCGAGGCCACCCTGGGCGTTGCGGATGTAGCCGGCCTCGGTCACCGTCGAGGTCACGATTGCGAGATCGGGGCTGGCGAAGTAGCCCAGCAGGCTCTGGACGTCGCCCCCGGAGTGGGTCGCCACGACCGACGAGATGACCTGGTACTCGTTGCCCTGGGCGCCCTGGATCACGAGCGTGTAGAGGCCTTCCTGCTCCTGCATGTCGGCAGCAACGCCCAGCGACCGTCCGGTGAAGGCGGCAATGCCCCACTGGTCGGCGTCCGCGGCGGTCTCGGTGTACCAGGCTTGGTGGGCCCGGAAGAAGTTCCCGAGTCCAACGTGAACGATCTTGACGGGAGCTGGAGGACGTCCGTCCTGTGAGCGGGTGAGTCGGCGTGCCACGACGGTGACCTTTCGTGAGCGACCTTGCGTCGCGAGCTGGTGGGACGTTTTGAGCCTAGATCAAATCGGCCCACCCCCGCGGGGAATCCTCCTATGCTGCTGGGTAACCAGGCACTACGAAGGAGTCGTCCGCCGTGACCGCAGCCATTCGCCCACCCGCCACCGACACGATCGGCGGGCCCCACAAGATCGTCTCGGACGCCGAACTCGACGAGTTCGTCGGCCGCAACTTCGCCGGTGTCGAGTTCGACGGCAAGAACGTCGTCCTCATCGTCCCCGACGGCACCCGGAGCTGCCCCCTGCCGCTCATGCTGCGCACCGTCCACCGCCACCTGATCGACCGGGTGGCCTCACTGACCTGCGTCATCGCGCTGGGCACCCACTCCTACATGGAGCCCGCCGAGATCGACGCCTGGTTCGGCGTCGAACCCGGCGGCCTCGAGGCCGCCTACCCCGGCATGAAGGTCGTCAATCACGAGTTCCTGGACCACGACAAGATCGTCACCATCGGCACGCTGTCCGAGGACGAGGTCTTCGAGCTCTCCAACGGCTCGATGCGCGAGAAGGTCGTCGTCGAGATGAACCGGTACGTCGTCGAGGCTGACATCAACCTGGTCATCGGCCCGGTGTTCCCGCACGAGGTCGTGGGCATCTCCGGCGGCAACAAGTACTTCATCCCCGGCTGCTCGACCCACGACGCCATCGACCTCTCGCACTGGGTGGGCGCCCTCATCGGCGTCGAGGACATGATCGGGACGCCCGGCATCACGCCCGTCCGGGCGATCATCAACGCCGGTTCGGCGATGATCCCGGGCGCGCGCCTGGCGCTCTGCCTGGTCGTCCAGTCGGGCACCGGCGAGATAGAGTCGGTCGCCTTCGGCACCACCGAGAACGCCTGGGCGGAAGCGGCCAAGGTGGCCGCCGAGACCCACGTCGTCTACGTCGACGAGCCCTTCACCAAGGTGCTGGCCATGATGCCGACCCGCTACGACGACATCTGGACCGCAGCCAAGGGCTGCTACAAGATGCAGCCTGCCATGGCCGACGGTGGCGAGGTCATCATCTACGCGCCGCACGTGACCGAGGTCTCCGAGCAGCACCACGAGATCTATGACATCGGCTACCACTGCATCGAGTACTTCACGAAGCAGTGGGACAAGTTCGCCGACGTCCCCAAGGGCGTCCTCGCGCACAGCACCCATGTGCGCGGCGCCGGCACCTTCGACCCGGAGACCGGCGTGGAGTCCAACCGGATCAAGGTCACGCTGGCGACCCGCATCCCGCGCGAGGTCTGCGAGAAGGTCAACCTCGGGTACCTCGACCCCGACTCGATCGACATCGAGGCCTGGGAAGCCGATCCGAACGTCTACGTGCAACCCAACGCCGGCGAAGTCCTGTACCGCTACCGCAAGAACTGACGCCTACGACGCCGGGCCGGTGCTCTCGCGGATCACGAGACGCACCGGCACGGTGACCGGCAGCGACTCGGCCAGCTTGCTGCCGCTCAGGGTCGCGACGACGAAGCGGACGGCCGCGTCCCCGAGCATCGTCAGCGGGGCCGCGATCGTGGTCAGACTGGGCGAGACGAGCCCGGAGGCGAAGATGTTGTCGAAACCCACAACGCTGACGTCCCCGGGGACCGAGAGCCCCCGCTCCTGCAGCCCTTTGATCAGCCCGATGGCCAACAGGTCGTTGTAGCAGAAGACCGCCCGGACCCGGCGCGCGGCGATGATCTCGGCGGCACCGCGTCCACCGTGCAGGGTCGGCGCGAACGGTCCCACGCGGTGCTCGACGAATCCCAGGTCCTTGGCGGAGTCGCGCAGGGCGCGCCACCGCATCCCGTCGGCCCAGGACGCCTCGGGCCCCGCCAGGTAGGTGATGCTCTTGTGCCCCAACCCCACGAGGTGTTCTGCAACCTTCCGGACGCCGTCGGCCATGTCGGGCACGATGCAGTGCAGACCGGAGACGCGGCGGTTGAGCACCACGACGGGAATGCTCTTGGCAACGGTGCGGAGTTCCGTGTCGGACAGCCGCGAACTCGCGATGATGAGGCCGTCCAGCAGCGGCATTGAGCGGCGCAGCATTTCGCGCTCGAGCGCCTCGGACTCCTGGGAGTCGTTGAGCGTGACCACGAAGCCGGCTTCCGCTGCCGCCGCCTGGCAGCCGCGGATGACCCGGAAGTTGAAGGGGTTGGTGATGTCGGCCACGGCGAGCCCCAGCACCTTGGTGGTGCTCTTGGGAGCCGTCCGACTCACCTCCTTGCTGCGGTAGCCGAGCTCCTCCGCAACCTTGCGGATACGCTCGGCCGTCTGCGCGCTCACGCGACCCGGACGCGAGAACGCCCGCGACACGGTCGAAGGGCTGACTCCCGCGACCTTGGCCACGTCGTAGATCGTGGCGTCCGAGCCGCCCGTGCCTGCCGTGCCTCCCGCTGTTTCCGTCACGCAAGGAACCCTAGCAACTTGGCAACTTGCTGCAACCCATTGACGACGATCAGTCCTTTGCGTGTCGCGCGCACGCTGCCCCCTGACCCTCGGCCCCAAGCCCCAGAGCACGCACGAGGGCGGCCCCGGTCGGGACCGCCCTCGAGGATTCGGGGTTCAGCCGGGGATGTTGAACGCCTTGCGGGGCAGCGTCGAGGTGAGGTCGAAAGCAGTCTCCTCCGCCTCGTCGATCGCCAGGCGTCCTTCGACGACCAGTTCGGCCAGGTGCGACACGTCGCAGCGACGTGCCACGTCGTGGCGGGCCGGGATCGACATGAACGCGCGGGTGTCGTCGATGAAACCGCACGTCTTGTAGAACGTGCCGTACTCCGTCATGGCCTTGCGCCACCGCTTGATCGCGTCGGGGGCGTCGATGAACCACCACGGCGGGCCCACGTAGACCGACGGGTAGAAGCCGGCCAGCGGTGCCAGCTCGCGGCTGATGACCGTCTCGTCCATGACCATGATGATGACGCGGAAGTTCGGGTTCAGTCCGAAGGCGTTGAGGGCCGGCTGCATGGTGTTGACGACTTCGATGCCCATCGGGATGTCGCCGCCGACATCGGCGCCGAACCGGTCGAACGTCGCCTGGTTGTGGTTGCGGTAGACCGCCGGGTGCAGCGTCATGACCAGACCGTCCTCGGAGGCCATGCGCATCTGCTCGAACATCATCGCCTTGCGCAGCGCAGTGGCCTCGGCGACGGTGATCTCGCCGGCCCGTGCCTTCGCGTACAGCGCCTCGGCGCCCACCTCGTCCGGGGGCAGCGCGCCCAGATCGGCGTGGCTGTGGTCGGTGGAAATGGCGCCGTTCGCCTTGAAGAAGGCGCGCCGGTTCTCCATCGCCGCGATCCAGCCGGCCCAGGTGCCGGTGTCCACGCCGGATGCCTTGGCGAGGGCGTCCACGAGGTCGTTCCAGTCGGCCCGGGCGGGCTCGAGGTACTTGTCGGGGCGGAAGGTCGGCACGACGGTCCTGGTGAACGTCTCGTCGGCCAGGATCTTCTGGTGGTGCTCGAGGGTGTCGCACGGATCGTCCGTGGTCGCGATGAACGCGATGTCGAACTTGTCCATCAGGGCGCGCGGCTTGAACTCGTCGGTGGCCAGCTTGGCGGAAATGATGTCGTAGATCTCGTCAGCGGTCTCCTCGGAGGGACGGACGTCCACCCCGAAGATGTCCACGAGCTCGGCCTCCATCCAGAACTTCATCGGCGTGCCGCGGTACAGGTGCCAGTTCTTGCAGAAGATCTTCCACGCGTTGCGCGCCTGAGCGGCGTCGAAGTCGGTCCGACCCATCGGGACGCCGAGATCGGCGAGATCGACGCCCTGGCCGTGCATGATCCGGTTCACGTAGTGGTCCGGGGTCAACAGCAGGTTGGTCGGGTCCGGGAACGGCACATCGTCCGCGATCCACACCGGGGGCACGTGGCCGTGCGGGGAGAGGATGGGCAGGTCCTTGACCTGCTCGTAAAGCTTGCGGGCCACCGCACGCGTCTGCGGCTCAGCCGGGAAGAGTCGGTCAGGGTCGAGGATCAACGGCTTTGTCATGAGGCCATTCTGTTCCTGCCACGTCGCGTGCGGGGTGGGTTTGGCCAACTTCGCGCGCCCGGGGACGCGTCAGCGGGTCAGGCCGGATTTCTCCGCGATCAGCACGAGCCGGAGTGAATTCTGGTCTGATAGGGACAAGTCGACCCACGGAAAGGACCGAGGCGATGCTGCGACCCCGGGACAGCCGCCGCGCCAGGGCTGGTGCGGTAGCGGGATCCGGGGGTGCCCGCTCGACACCGGGTCCGTGGCGCCGCACGTCGGGCATCCAACGGTTCCTCATCACTAGGGAGAAAGAAGAAAAATGACCGCAGAGAGCAAGGTCGGCGTTGCCGACATCGGCGTGGTCGGTATGGCTGTCATGGGCTCCAACCTTGCCCGCAACATGGCCCACAAGGGTTTCACCACGGCGATCTTCAACCGTTCGTTCGCGAAGACCCAGGCCGTCATGGAAGCCCACGGCCACGAGGGCGCGTTCGTGCCCGGCGAGACGGTCGAGGAGTTCGTCAAGTCGCTGAAGACCCCGCGCCGCATCGTCATGATGGTGAAGGCCGGCCCCGCGACCGACGCCACCATCGACTCGATCACGCCCTTCCTCGAGGCTGGCGACATCCTGATCGACGGCGGCAACTCCTTCTTCCAGGACACGCGGCGCCGCGAGAAGAAGCTCGCCGACATGGGCCTCAACTTCATCGGCTGCGGCATCTCCGGCGGCGAGACCGGCGCCCTCGAGGGCCCCTCGATGATGCCGGGTGGCCCCAAGGAGAGCTACGCCCACGTCGGGCCGATCCTCGAGAAGATCTCGGCCCAGTACGACGGCGAGCCGTGCTGCACGTGGATCGGCACCGACGGCGCCGGCCACTTCGTGAAGATGGTCCACAACGGCATCGAGTACGCCGACATGCAGTTCATCGGCGAGGCCTACGACCTGCTGAAGGCAGTCGGCCTGTCCGCGGACGAGGCGGCCGACGTGTTCGCGCAGTGGAACACCGGCGACCTCGACTCCTTCCTGATCGAGATCACCTCGGAGGTGCTCCGCCAGAAGGACGCCGAGACTGGCAAGCCGCTGCTGGATGTCATCCTCGACTCCGCCGGTATGAAGGGCACCGGCACGTGGACCGTCATGGAGTCCCTGAACCTCGGCGTCCCGGCTGCGGCCATCGCTGAGTCCGTGTTCGCACGCGCGGCGTCCGGCACCTGGGATCTCCGCAAGGCCTCCCAGAAGGCGCTGTCCGGCCCCATGCAGAAGGTCGAGGTCGCCGACCGCGACGCCTTCGTCGAAGAGGTCCGCCAGGCGCTGTGGTGCGCCAAGGTCATCGCCTACGCACAGGGTCTGCACATCATCAAGGTCGCCGGCCAGGAGTACGGCTGGGACATCGACGTGGCCGCTTGCGCCCGCATCTGGC
>CAZZGU010000107.1:0-8511 GCA_964653755.1 uncultured Nigerium sp.
CCACCACTTCAAGATCGTCACCGAGGGCTTCCGGGTCCCCGCCGGACAGGCGTACGTGCCCATCGAGTCCCCCAAGGGCGAGATCGGATGCCATGTGGTCTCGGACGGCGGTACGCGCCCCTACCGCGCCCACATGCGAGATCCAGGGTTCAACCATCTGCAGTCAATTCCGATTCAGTGTGAGGGCGGCATGATCTCCGACGTTGTCGTGGCCATCGGCTCTCTCGACCCCGTGATGGGAGGTGTGGACCGGTGAGCGGCCACGAGTTCCAGTCGTTCTTCCCCGAGTCGGGGTCGATCGACTACTCCGACACCTCGACGAACATCACCGAGACCACGTTGGACGAGCTGCGGCAGCTCGCGGCGCGCTACCCGCAGCCGCGGTCGGCCCTGCTGCCGATGCTGCACCTCGTGCAGTCCGTGGACGGACGCGTGTCGCCCGCCGGCATCCAGGCGTGCGCCGACGTGCTGGGCATCACGACCGCACAGGTCTCGGGTGTTGCGACGTTCTACACCATGTACAAGCGCCGTCCCGCTGGCAAGCACCACGTCGGCGTCTGCACGACGGCGCTGTGCGCCGTCATGGGCGGCGACATCCTCATGGAGACGGTCGAGCACAAGCTCGGCATCCACGAGGGGGAGACGACGGCCGACGGGATGTTCTCGCTGGAGCGGGTCGAGTGCAACGCCGCCTGCGACTTCGCCCCGGTCATGATGGTCAACTGGGAGTTCATGGACAACATGCCCCCCGTCAAGGCCGAGCAATTGCTGGCCGCCCTCGCCGCCGGGGAGAAGGTCCACTCGACCCGTGGCGCCGAGCTCACGAGCTGGGCCGAGGCCGAGCGCGTCCTCGCGGGGTTCCCGGACGGCAGAGCCGACGAGGGCCCCACTGCGGGGCCGGCGTCCCAACTGGGTCTTCAGATCGCCAGGGAGAAGGGCTGGAAGGCCCCCGAGGCCCCGGCCGCTGCGAAGGAGCAGGCGAAGTGACCGACATGCTGACCCCGGTCCTGTCGGCCAACTGGGCCGACGAGCGGGCCTGGAAGATCGCGAATTACGAGCGCACGGGCGGCTACCAGGCCCTCCGGAGCGCGCTCAAGTCCAGCCCCTCCGACGTCATGGGGATGGTCAAGGACTCCGGTCTCCGGGGCCGCGGCGGCGCCGGCTTCCCGACCGGGATGAAGTGGAGCTTCGTCCCCAAGGACAATCCGAACCCCAAGTACCTGGTGGTCAACGCCGACGAGTCCGAGCCCGGGACCTGCAAGGACATCCCGCTCATGATGGCCTCGCCGCACACGCTGGTGGAGGGCGTGATCATCTCCAGCTACGCGATCGGCTGCCACCATGCGTTCATCTACGTGCGGGGCGAGGTGCTGCACCCGATCCGGCGCCTGCAGCAGGCGGTGCGCGAGGCGTACTCGGCCGGCTACGTCGGCAAGAACATCCTCGGCTCCGGCTTCGATCTCGACATCGTCGTGCACGCCGGCGCGGGCGCCTACATCTGTGGCGAGGAGACCGCCCTGCTCGACTCCCTGGAGGGGCGTCGCGGCCAGCCCCGGCTCCGTCCGCCGTTCCCCGCGGTGGCGGGCCTGTACGCGAGCCCGACCGTCATCAACAACGTCGAATCGATCGCCTCTGTCCCGTCGATCGTGAAGAACGGTCCCGGCTGGTTCAGCTCGATGGGCACCGAGCGCTCCAAGGGCTACACGCTGTATTCGCTGTCCGGCCACGTGAAGCGCCCCGGCCAGTTCGAGGCGCCGCTGGGCATCACGATGCGTCAGTTGCTGGAACTCTCCGGCGGCATGCGCGACGGGCACCACCTCAAATTCTGGACCCCGGGCGGCTCTTCCACCCCGATCCTGACCGCTGACCACATCGACCTCCCCCTGGATTACGAGGGCATGGCGGGCGCGGGATCGATGCTCGGAACCAAGGCCCTGCAGACCTTCGACGAGACCACGTCCGTGGTCCGGACGACGCTGCGCTGGGTCGAGTTCTACAAGCACGAATCCTGTGGCAAGTGCACGCCCTGCCGTGAGGGCAACTGGTGGCTGGTGCAACTGCTCAAGAAGTTCGAGTCCGGCACCGCTGCCGAGGGTGACATCGAGAAGATGCTCGACGTGGCCGACAACATCGGCGGCAAGTCGTTCTGCGCGCTGGCCGACGGCGCGGTCGCGGCTGTGACCTCTGCGGTCAGGCACTTCCGTCCCGAGTTCGAGCAGGGGTACACGACGCCTGCCTGGGAGTTGTTCCCGTACGAACGGAGCGCGTTGTTCGCCACCGCTGCGAAGTCCGAAGGAGGCCACGCATGAGCGTCGAAGCCACGAAGGCCCAGGTCGAACGTTCCGACCTGATCAGCGTCTTCATCGACGGCACCGAGGTCCAGGTCCCCAAGGGCACGCTGGCGATCCGCGCCGCCGAGATGATCGGCGTCGCGATCCCGCGGTTCTGCGATCACCCGCTCCTCGACCCGGTGGGCGCCTGTCGCCAGTGCCTGGTCGAGGTGCCGGACATGGGCAACGGACGCGGCATGCCCAAGCCGCAGGCGTCCTGCACCCTCGAGGTCGCCCCGAACATGCAGATCAAGACGCAGCTGAGCTCTCCGGTGGCGGAGAAGGCGCAACGCGGCATGATCGAACTGCTGCTGATCAACCACCCGCTCGACTGCCCGATCTGCGACAAGGGCGGGGAGTGCCCGCTGCAGAACCAGGCCCTGGAGAACGGGCCGGGGGAGTCCCGCTACGAGGGCGTCAAGCGGACGTTCCCCAAGCCGATCAACGTGTCGGCCCAGATCCTGCTGGACCGCGAGCGCTGCGTGCTGTGTGCGCGGTGCACCCGGTTCTCCGAACAGATCTCGGGTGACCCGTTCATCGCGCTGGTGGAGCGAGGCGCGCTGCAGCAGGTCGGCTTCTACGAGGACCATCCCTACGACAGCTACTTCTCCGGCAACGTCGTGCAGATCTGCCCGGTGGGTGCGCTCACGAGCGCCGACTACCGGTTCCAGGCCCGCCCGTTCGACCTCGTGTCGACGCAGACGACGTGCGAGTTGTGCGCCGCCGGCTGCGAACTGCGCGCCGATCATCGTCACTTCCAGATCAAGCGGCGCCTCGCGGGGAATCGTCCCGAGGTGAACGAGGAGTGGAACTGCGACCGCGGAAGGTTCGCGTTCCGGTACGGCCGGAGCGAGGATCGCCTCACGTTCCCGCTGCTCCGTGAGGGCGGCGTCCTGCGGCCCGCTTCCTGGCCCGAGGCTCTGGACGCGGCGGTCGCCGGACTCAAGGCTGCCGGCACCTCGGTCGGTGTCCTCACCGGCGGACGCCTGACGCTCGAGAACGCCTACGCCTACAGCAAGTTCGCTCGGGTCGTGCTCGGCACCAACAACATCGACTTCCGGTCGAGGCCGCACACGACCGAGGAGGGCGACTTCCTCGCCCACGCCGTGGCGGGACGCTCGCTGGGCGAAGGCCCCACCTACCTCGACCTCGAGAACGCGGGCCAGGTCATCTGCGTGTCCTTCGAGCCGGAGGAGGAGAGCCCGATCGTCTTCCTGCGGCTGCGCAAGGGCGCCCGCAAGAAGAAGCTGAAGGTCGTCACGGTGGCCCCCTTCCTGTCCAACGGCTCGCGGAAGCTGGGTGCCCACCTCGTGGCGACCGTCCCCGGCTCCGAGGCGGAGGTCGTGAGCAAGCTCGAGGCGGACGCCGACACGGTCATCCTGGTCGGCGAGCGCGCCGCGGGATCGATCGGGACCTTCACGGCGGTCGTCCAACTCGCCGAGCGCACCGGCGCACGGGTGGCCTGGGTGCCACGCCGCGCCGGTGACCGTGGTGCGGTCGAGGCAGGTTGCCTGCCCAACCTGCTGCCGGGCGGACGTCCGGTCGCCGACGGTGCGGCTCGGGTCGACGTCCAGGCCGCGTGGGGCGCCCAGCGTCTGCCTTCCCAGCCAGGGCTGGACGCGGGCGCGATGCTCCACACCGCGGCCGTCGGTCGGCTTTCGGCGCTCCTCGTCGCCGGCATCCAGCCCACCGACTTCGCGGACGCCTCCGAGGTGCGCCGCGGCCTCGAGAAGGCCGGCTTCGTCGTCAGCCTCGAGCAGCGCCGCAGCGAAGTCACCGAGCGAGCGGACGTCGTCCTGCCGGTCGACCTGCTGGAGGAGCAGTCGGGCACGTTCCTGAACTGGGAACATCGCCCCGGACGCGTCAACCGTGTCACGCGGCGCGCCAACGCCCCCTACACCGATCTGCGTGTCCTCGCCGCGCTCGCGGACGCGATGGGCTCCGACCTCGGGTTCCGGACGGCCAGGGCCGCTCGCGCCGAGCTGGACGAGCTTGGCGTCTGGGACGGTGGCCGCGGCCCGGCTCCGGCCGGGGACTTCGGTCACCCCAGCACGGCGGCGGACGGGCTGGTCCTGGCGTCCTGGCGTCAGCTGATCGACGGGTCGGCGTCCAACGCGCTCGCCGACAGCCTGGTCGCAACTGCGAAGCCCGCGGTGGCCCGCCTGAGCCCCGCGACGGCTGCCGGGCTGGGTGTCACCAGCGGTGACGACGTCACGATCACGGCGGGCGGCGGGTCGTGGACCCTCCCGCTCGTCTGCGAGGACACGATGGTGGACGGAGTGGTCTGGGTGCCGGGGAACTGGTTCGACGGCAGCCTCGGCGAACTCCGCGTCACCACCGGTGCAACGGTCAAGGTTACGGGAGGTGCGGCATGACCCCGCAGGAAACGTCCCTCTTCTTCAACGACCCCTGGTGGATCGTCCTGATCAAGGTGGTCGGCATCGTCCTGCTGCTGCTGACGTGGACGATCGTCAACGTGTGGTACGAGCGGCGCCTCGTGGGCAAGATGCAGCACCGCCTCGGCCCGATCATGAACGGACCCTTCGGTCTCGGCCAGGCCCTCGGCGACGGCATGAAGTTGCTGTTCAAGGAGGACTTCGCGCCGGGCATGGTCGACCGGTTCCTGTTCACCCTGGCCCCCATCCTGGCCGGCACGATGGCGTTCACCGCCTGGTCCGTGATCCCGCTGGGTGGCGAAGTCACCATGTTCGGCGTGCAGACGAGGCTGCAGGTCACCGACCTGCCGGTCGGTGCCCTCGTGATCCTCGCGGTCGCTTCGGTCGCCGTCTACGGTTTCGTGCTCGCCGGCTGGTCGTCGCAGTCGTCCTACGCGCTCCTGGGCGCTCTGCGCTCGTCGGCGCAGATGATCTCGTACGAGATCTCGATGGGTCTGTCGTACGTGGCGGTCTTCCTCTACGCGGGCTCGATGTCCACCGCGCAGATCGTCGAGTCGCAGTCGCAGCCGTTGCTGCCCTTCGGCGTCGACCTCGGCCTGCAGCAGTGGTACTGGCTCATGCTGCTGCCGTCCTTCGTGGTCTACGGCATCTCGATGGTCGGCGAGACTAACCGTGCTCCCTTCGACCTGCCCGAGTGCGAGTCCGAGCTGGTCTCGGGCCACCTGACCGAGTACTCGGGCTTCCGCTACGCGATCTTCTTCCTGGCCGAGTACATCAACATGGCCACGGTGTCCGCGGTCATGACGACGCTCTTCCTCGGCGGATACCACGCCATCTGGCCCTTCGGCCTCATCATTCCCGACACCGGGTACTGGGGCATGCTGTGGTTCGTCATCAAGGTGCAGCTGCTGATCTCGGTGTTCGTGTGGCTGCGCGGCACACTGCCCCGCCTCCGCTACGACCAGTTCATGGATCTCGGGTGGAAGTGGATGATCCCGATCTCCATCGCCTGGATCATGATCATCGCCACGTTCCGCGCCCTGATGAACGAGGGCCTCTTCCAGGGACCGCTGCTGTGGATCGCGCTCGGCGTGGTTCTCCTCGGCCTGCTGGCAGCCTTCTTCCTCGGCGGTGAGAAGGTCCCGGTGCGCGAGGCTCCACCCGAAGGCGAGTTCGATGCCTTCGCGGGCGGCTACCCCGTGCCGCCCATGCCGGGTCAGGTGCTCCCCGAACTCGCGGATGTCGTGTCGGTGCCCGGCGACCGGGCCCCTGGGACGGCATCCGACCATTCCCCGAAGGAGCAGTGATGGGATTCCTCGACGCTTGGGCCGGGTTCGGAGTCACCTTCCGGACGATGTTCCGCAAGACCTTCACCCAGGGTTACCCCGAGAAGGGCAAAGAGAAGGTCACAGCGCCACGCTTCCACGGGCGGCACCAGCTCAACCGCTGGCCCGACGGCCTGGAGAAGTGCGTGGGTTGCGAGTTGTGCGCCTGGGCCTGCCCGGCCGACGCCATCTACGTGGAAGGCGCCGACAACACCGAGGAGGAGCGTTACAGCCCCGGTGAGCGTTACGGCCGCGTGTACCAGATCAACTACCTTCGCTGCATCCTCTGCGGGATGTGCATCGAGGCGTGCCCCACCCGAGCCCTCACCATGACCAACGACTTCAAGCTGGCTGACGTCACGCGCGAGAAGATGATCTACGAGAAGGATCGCCTGCTGGCGCCGCTGCTGCCCGGCATGGAGCAGCCGCCTCATCCGCGGCGGCTGGGTGATGACGAGAAGGACTACTTCCTGGGCCTGCCGGCCACGGGCGTCCCTGACACCCGCACCGGTCCCGCCGTGACTCCGGAGGGAGCGAAGAAATGAACCCCGCCCTGATCCCGCTCGTGACAGGGGCTGAGGTGGCCTTCTGGGTCGCCGCCCCGATCGCGGTGCTCGGAGCCCTCGGGCTCGTCCTGTTCCGCCGGGCGGTCTATGCGGCCCTGTCCATGGGCGTCACGATGATCAGTCTCGCGGTCCTCTACGCGTCGCTGGATGCCCCGCTGCTGGCCGTCGTCCAGATCATCGTCTACACCGGCGCGATCCTGATGCTGTTCCTGTTCGTGATGATGATGGTGGGTGTCGACACCCCCGACTCCGCGGTCGAAACTATCAAGGGTCAGCGTGTGTGGGCCCTGGTGGGAACGCTCGGAGTGCTCGGGCTGCTGGTCTTCGCGATCGGGGGATCCGTGACCCGCAGCGCCACCGGCCTGGCGAGCGCCAACGCCGAGTACGGCGGGAACATCGAGGGACTGGCCGCCCTCCTCTTCGGCCGTTACGTCTTCGTCTTCGAACTCACGTCGGCCCTGCTGATCACCGCTGCCGTCTCAGCGATGGTCCTCGCCCATCAGGGGCGGGTCGTCCCGCGCAAGGGGCAGCGGGAACTGTCGGACGACCGGATGCGGGCCTACGCGGAGAAGGGGGAGCACCCCGGCTCCCTGCCGAACTCGGGCGTGTTCGCGACCCACAACTCGATCGGCATCGCTGCGCTGTTGCCTGACGGGTCCCCGGCCGAGAAGTCGGTGTCGCAGACTCTCGTCATGCGCGGAGCGACCGTGGAACCCGACGAGATCCGGGACCGGACGCACGGGACCTTCGCGGCGATCGAAGCCGTCAGGGACGACGAGGAGGAATGATGAACCCCGAGAACTACATCATCCTGGCTGCGATCCTGTTCGCGCTTGGTGCCGGGGGCGTGATGGTGAGGCGCAATGCGCTGGTCGCCTTCATGTGCGTCGAGCTGATGCTGAACGCCGCGAACCTGGCGCTGGTCGCGTTCGCGCACGTCTACGGGAGCCTCGACGCCCAGGCGGCGTCCTTCTTCGTGATGGTCGTCGCCGCCGCCGAGGTGGTGGTCGGCCTCTCGATCATCGTCACGATCTATCGGACGCGCCGTTCGACTTCGGTCGACGACGCCAACCTGCTGAAGCTCTGAGGTGCCTGAGGTGAATCTTCTCGAGACCATCGAACCGGTCGCTGCCACCGGGCTGTTCAGTTGGGCCTGGCTCATGATCGCGACGCCCGCGATCGTGGCAGCCATGCTCCTTCTGGCGGGCAAGGTTGCGGACGCCTGGGGCCACCTGCTGGCCGTGGCCGCGGTCCTGTTCTCCTTCGCGATCGCCGCCGTCCTCTTCGTGCAGCAGTTGGGCGCGGACGCCGCCGAGCGAGCCGTCTCCGTCCCCGTCTACACGTGGTTCACCACGGGGGAGTGGACGTTTGAGGTCGGGCTGCTCGTGGACCAGCTGTCGATCCTGTTCGCCCTCCTGGTGACCGGCGTGGGCAGCCTGATCCACATCTACTCGATCGGCTACATGTCCCACGACGACCGTCGGCGCCGCTTCTTCGCCTATATGAACCTGTTCATCGCGGCCATGCTCACGCTGGTGCTCGCGGACAACTACCTGGTCCTCTTCGTGGGCTGGGAGGGCGTGGGCCTCGCGTCCTACCTCCTCATCGGGTTCTGGCAGCACAAGCCGTCCGCAGCCGCGGCAGCCACCAAGGCGTTCGTGATGAACCGTGTCGGTGACCTCGGCATGACGATGGCGATCTTCAGCATGCTGTTCATGTTCGGCAGTTCGAAGTTCACCGTTGTCAATGCACACGCCGCTGACCTCGAGCCGCTCTGGGCGACGGTGATCGGTTTCTTCCTGCTGCTGGGGGCCTGCGGCAAGTCCGCGCAGGTGCCGCTGCAGGCCTGGCTCCTCGACGCCATGGAGGGCCCGACGCCGGTGTCGGCGCTCAT
>CAZZGU010000108.1:0-8452 GCA_964653755.1 uncultured Nigerium sp.
CGGTTCCGGTTCCCGCCTCGGCGGCGGGCTTCCCAAGGCCCTGCGCGAGGTCGCCGGCGTGCCCCTGGTGACCCGATCGGTCGAGCGTCTCGCCGCCGGCGGTGTCGACGCCGCGATCGTCGTCGTGCCGCCCGGGCGCGGCGACGAGTTCGCCCAGGCGCTCGCCGGATCATCGGTGCCCTGTCATCTCGTCGTCGGCGGGGCCGAGCGGCAGGCGTCCGTGCAGAACGGCCTGGTGACCCTCCGCGACGACGCAGACCTGGCCGACGCGCGGGTCGTCCTGGTGCACGATGCGGCGCGCGCCTTCGTGCCGCCTGCGGTGGTCCGCCGGGTGGTGGACGCCGTGCGCGCGGGCGCGCGGGCGGTCGTCCCCGTCGTGGACGTGGTCGACTCGATCCGGGAGGTGCACCAGGCGGGCTCCCGCGTGGTCGACCGGACGACGCTGCGTGCGGTCCAGACCCCCCAGGGCTTTGACCGGGAAACGCTGCTGGCCGCGCACGCACTGGTTCTCGAGCACGGCATCCGGGTCACCGACGACGCCGCGGCCTGCGAGTTCGCCGGCCACGTGGTGACGCTCGTGGAGGGCGACCGCGAGGCGATCAAGGTGACCGAACCTCTCGACCTCCTCGTCGCCGAGGCCATCGCGCGGAGCGAAGGGGCCTAGGCCGTGTTCCGGGTCGGGGTGGGCACCGACGTCCACGCGTTCGCCGAGGGCGTCCCGCTGCATGTGGCGGGGTTGCACTTCCCTGATGAGCCGCGCGGCCTGTCCGGGCACTCCGACGGTGACGTCGCCGCGCACGCTGCCTGCGACGCGCTCCTCTCGGCCGCCGGGCTCGGCGACCTCGGGAGCAACTACGGCACCGCCGACCCCGCCTGGGCCGGGGCCAGCGGGGTGTCCTTCCTCGCAGAGACCGCCCGCCGCGTCCGTGCCGCGGGCTTCGAGATCGGCAACGTCGCGGTGCAGGTCATCGGAAACCGGCCCCGGATCGCCGCGCGCAGGGCCGAGGCCGAACGCGTCCTCTCCGAGGCGCTCGGGGCCCCCGTCACCATCTCGGGAACCACGACGGACGGCCTCGGCCTCACCGGCCGCGGCGAAGGTGTCGCCGCCATCGCGACCGCGCTGATCCTGACGGGTGAGTCCTGAGAACTCAACGCAGGCCCTCGGCGTACGTAAGGCAGGCCCTCGGCGTACGTAAGGCAGGCCCTCGGCGCACGTAAGGCAGGCCCTCGGCGCAGGGGGGGTCAGCGAACCTCGCTGGGCGCGGCGATGAAGGTGTTGCACACGCCCACGGCGTCCGAGGAGAGGCCGCGGTCGAACCAGGCCTGCCGGGAGCGGCCGAGCCCGTGTCCCTCGTTGGCGTTGACCTGTCCGGTCAGCACGTCATCGCCCAGGTTGTAGGCGAGCGCGCTCAGACCCTGGAGGTCCGCGAGGCCCAGCTGTTGCGACTGTGCGACGGAACGGACGTACTGGGCCGAGAAGCAGTCGGCTTGCGTCTCGGTGCGCCGCGA
This sequence comes from uncultured Nigerium sp., assembly GCA_964653755.1. Taxonomy (GTDB): domain Bacteria; phylum Actinomycetota; class Actinomycetes; order Propionibacteriales; family Propionibacteriaceae; genus Propioniciclava. The sequence continues at coordinate 1,510 of CAZZGU010000108.1, forward strand.
CAGGACCAGGGCGTCGTTCGTGGACTCCCGCTGTTCGAGCGCTTTCTCGGAGACGAGGATGCCGGTGCGGGCCTGGATGGCGTGGCCGAACTCGTGGGCGAGGATCATCTCGGCGGCGTAGGTCGCGTTCGCGACGGACGCGGGGAAGGACTCCAGAAGGGGTTGGGCGTAGTAGATGCGTTGGTCACCGGAGCAGTAGGCGGCGTTGACGTCCTCGAAGGCCCCGCACGCCGTGCGGATGGGGCGGTCGTACACCTGCACGGGTGGGCGTGGCATCTGGAACCCGGCCGCCTCGACAGGCTCCTCCCAGACCGCCATGAGGCACGCCATGAGCTCGTTGAAGTGCGACTCCAGCTGGGCGCGGGTGGCACGCGACGGGTCGACGGCCGCCATCTGGCAGTTCGTCGGCACGGGGATCGTCTGATCGTAGAGCGGGTTCTCCTCGATGAACGCGTAAGCATCCCGGACCGTCCGTGGCACGGGGATCTCGGGCGGGCTCAGGTCGACCGGAGGAGGAGCGTAGTCCTCGTTGACGTAGGTCGAGGATCCGGGCTCGGTGGGGATCGGGGCGCTCGGCGCCGGGCCGGCCGATTCGCGGGTGGCCAGCAGGTCCTTCAGCAGGGACGCGACGAAGAGGATGGCGACGACCCAGACCACCACGCGCAGCGCCCCGGCGAAGGGGTTCCGCCGCCGTGGGGGCTGCTGGCGCGGCGGCGGGTAGCCGGTGGGGGAGTAGCCGAACGGGCCGGTCTGGAGCGGCTGGGTCTGATAGGACGTGGGGTAGGGCGGCCTCTGGGGCGCCGGCCAGGAGGCCTGGCGGGACGGTGGGGTTCCCCACGGCTGCTGACTCACCCTGTCAAGGGTATGCGGTAGGTTCGCCCCGTGACAGGCGTGCAATGGTTCCCCGCCCGGATCCTCGCGACCCTCGGGCTGGCGCTCCTCGTACTGGTGGGGCTCCCGGCGCCGCGGGCCCACGCGTTCGATGGCGTCGGCTCGTACGTCGCCGAGGGGGTCGTCGCGCCCGACGGGACACTCGCGGTGCGGGCGACACTGCAGCCCGAGGGCGCGCCCGGCGAGATCGTGCAGCGGCTCGCCACCCGGATGGCGACGCTCGACGACCGCGAGTACCGCTTCTCCCTCAGTGACATCCGCGTCACCGTGGGCGGTGCGGACGCCGGCGCGCGGGTCACCGACGACGGCAGCTACCGGGTGGTGTCGATCCCGATCGCGGCGGGGTCCGGGCCCGTCGTGCTCGAGTACACGGTGCGTGGCGCCGCGCTCGCCACGGACGGCACCACCACGCTCACGTGGCGGTTCCTCCAGGGGCTCAGCGTGCCGGTGCGCGACTTCGAGGCCACCCTCTCGGTGCCGGGCCTGTTCACGATGATCGACTGCGCGGCAGGCCCGCCCGGGAACCCGGGCGCCTGCGGTTCCTACGCCGGCGGCACGCACGACGAGCCCGACCCGATCTTCCGGGACGGCCCGCGCGGAGCCGGCGAGGTCGTCCAGATCGTCGCCCGGTTCCCCACCGCGGTCGTGGCGCCGAATGAGGACGTCGTCACCCTGTGGACCCTCGACCGGGCGTTCTCCACCGATCCGCTGCCCCTCGGCGTCGCCGGCGGTCTGGCCGCCCTCGGCGCGCTGGTCCTCTACGGCCTCCACCGCCGCTTCGGAGTTGACGCCCAGGTCAAGGCCGAGCCCGCCGTCATCGCCCGGTTCCATCCCGTCGGCCCGGGACAGTCGCAGTTCCAGGTGGTCGACGAGGTGCGTCCAGGCCAGGTCGGCACCCTCGTGGATGAACGCGTCGACCCCGTCGACATCACCGCCACCCTGATCGACCTCGCGGTGCGCGGGCACCTCCTCATCACGGAGCTGCCGCACGAGACCGCGTTCAAGCGCGCCGACTGGGTGCTCTCCCGCCGCGAAGCCGGCGCCGACCTGCGTCCCTACGAGAGCAGCCTGCTGGACGCCGTGGCGCCCGTCGGGGGCGCCGGCGTCCGGGTGTCGGAGCTGGCGCCCGCCGTGGCCGCCGTCATCGACCGGGTGCAGGGCGAGCTCTACGACGACGTCGTCGCGCGCGGGTGGTTCGCGCGGCGTCCGGACGAGACCCGCGGGCTCTGGACGCGGCTGGGCTGGCTCGCGCTCGCCGTCGCCCTCGTCGCGGCAGGGTTGCTCATCGCGTTCACCACCTTCGGTCTGGCCGGGCTCGTGCTGGTCGCGCTCGCCGTCGGGGTCGGCGTCGTGGGGCAGGCGATGCCGGCGCGCACCCACGCAGGCGCCGCCGTGCTCGCGGGCCTCGGCGTGCTGCGCGGGCAGCTCCTCACGCAGCCGACCGACCAGGGGACGCGGGAGCACGCCTACGCCGAACTCTCCGGGGTGCTGCCCTTCGCGGTCGTCCTCGGGGGGCTGGAACGGTGGCTGGACGGTGTCGCGGCGGCGGACGGCGATGACGATGCCGACTCCCGCGACCTGGCGTGGTACCACGGCCCCGACGACTGGCACCTGGCCGACTTCCCCGACTCGCTGCGCAACTTCGTGACGACCACCGAGGGCACGCTGTTCGGCCGCTGAGAAGCCCCGTCGCACCCCGCCGGGAGGGGTGGGGGTCAATCGTTGTACCGGGCGGTGCAAGTTGCCGTCGCGCGTGGTGCGTGCACTATTGCGGCTGAGGCACGCCTGTGCCAGTGTCTGGGCAGGCGACAGCGGCCGTCGCCCCGGTGCCCACGCGAAGGAAGCGGTCCCCAGCATGCGATTCCCCGACATCGACGACCTCGACGCGATCCCCACCGGCGACATGCCGGGCGACAAGGTGCAGATCACCGAACAGCACGTCGAGAAGGCGCAGGTCATCTTCCCCCGGCTGTGGGAGCTGCTGCAGCCGGTGCTCGAGACAAGCCCGCACCACCGCGCGGTCGTCGCCGTGCATGGTGGCTCGGGGGTGGGCAAGTCCGAGACGGGCTCGCTGCTGGCGTACTACCTCAACGACCTGGGGGTGGGCGCGTACGTCCTCTCGGGCGACAACTACCCCCGGCGCATTCCCTCCCAGAACGACGCCGAGCGGCTTCGGGTGTTCCGCACCGGCGGCGCCCAGGGGCTCGCGCGGGCCGGAGGCTTCACCACCGAGGTGCGCTCCGCGCTCACGGACCTGCAGGCCCACGACCGGGACGCCGACCCCGCGCTGGTCGCGGTCCACCCGTGGCTGGCTGACTACCAGAAGGCCGGACGCCGTGCGCTCCAGGGCTACCTGGGCACGCCGAACGAGATCGACTTCGCCGAGGTCAACGCCATCCTGGCGGCCTTCCGGGGTGGCGCCGAGCAGCTGACCCTCAAGCGCATGGGCCGCACGGCCGACCAGCTGTGGTACGACGTGGTCGACGTCAGCGGCGTCCAGGTCATCGTCGTGGAGTGGACGCACGGAAACAACGACAACGTGGAGGGCGTCGACTTCGCAGTCCTGCTCAACAGCACCCCGGAGGAGACGCTCGCGCACCGCCGGGCCCGCAACCGGGACGGGGCGCTCGACAGCCCCTTCACCACGCTCGTCCTGCAGCTGGAGCAGGAACTGCTGCAGTCCCAGGCCCACCGGGCCGCGATCATCGTCGCCAAGACCGGCGAGCTGCTCGACTACGACGAATACCTGCGCCGCATGGGCCGTCACCTGCCGAACCCGGGCCCCATGCTGAACGTCTACCCCGACAGCATCGGCGGGACGCTGGCGGACCTGGCCGCGTTCGTGTCCGGGTCGTCCGTGGCCGGCGCCTTCTCGTCGGCGTACGTGCTGCCGAGCCTGTTCAACACCGACCTCGACCGCGGCTTCTCGGTCATCGACTACGGGCTCAACGAGCGGTACGTCACCCCCGAGGTCCTGGCGCAGTTGCGCGAGGCCGGCCTCGACTTCAAGTTCGACTTCATCCTCAACCACGCGTCCGTGCTGTCGCCGCAGTTCCAGGACGTGCTGCGCCACGGCGAGCGCTCGGTGTACAAGGACTTCTTCATCGACTGGAACGCCTTCTGGGCCGGGCACGGGGAGCTGACCCCCGAGGGCTACATTCAGCCGCGCGCGGAGCTCATCGAGCACATGTTCTTCCGCAAGCCGGGCTTGCCGATCCTCATGGTGCGCATGCCGGACGGCAGCGAGAAGCCCTACTGGAACACCTTCTACCAGGAGGTGCGCTACCCGCGCGTCGACCCGCAGGACATCATGGCTGCTGCCTCGCTGCAGTACGCCACGGCTGACCTGCTGGCGCACCGCGTCAACGCCGCCCTGGACGCCGGACTTCGGCCCGGGGAGGCCGACTACACCGGGGTCGAGGAACATCGGGACGCGGTCGTCGAGTTGCTGGAGTCGCGGCGCCGCTACCTCGGCCAGATGGACCTCAACATCGCCTCGCCGCTGGTGTGGGACTTCTACGCCGACACGCTGGACAAGCTGGCGTCCTACGGCGCCGACATCGTCCGGCTGGACGCCTTCGCGTACGCCCCCAAGGAGCCGGGCGCCAAGAACTTCCTCAACGACCCCGGAACCTGGGAGCTCCTCGACCGGGTCAAGGCCCTCGCCGACCGCCGGGGCGTCAAGCTGCTCCCCGAGATCCATTCGCGTTACGAGGAGCGGATCCACGAGACGATCGCGGCCAAGGGGTTCATGACCTACGACTTCTTCCTGCCCGGGCTGCTCATCGACGCGTTCGAGCGCCAGGACTCCACCACGCTGCGGCACTGGGTGGGTGACCTGCTGAGCAAGGGCATCCGGACGGTGAACATGCTGGGGTGCCACGACGGGATCCCGCTGCTCGACCTCAAGGGGCTGCTCGACGAGGACCGCATCCAGGCCCTCATCGAGACCGTCAAGGGCCGCGGCGGCTACGTCAAGGACCTGCACGGGCAGAAGCAGATGTACTACCAGGTGAACGCGACCTACTTCAGCGCCCTCGGCGAGGATGAGCGGCGGCTCCTGCTGGCGCGGGCGATCCAGCTCTTCATGCCCGGCAAGCCGCAGGTCTGGTACCTTGACCTCTTCGCCGGCCGCAACGACCACGACGCGGTCGCCCGCGCCGGAGCGGGCGGTCACAAGGAGATCAACCGCTCCAACCTGTCGATGGCCCAGGTCACCGAGGGGCTCGAGCGCGATGTCGTCCAGCGTCAGCTCGAGCTGCTGCGCTTCCGGAACACGTGCCCTGCGTTCGGTTTCGACGCCACGTGCGAGGTCGGCGACACGCCGGCGTCCGGGCTGAGGCTGACGTGGAGCAAGGACGGGCACAGCGCGATCCTGGACGCCGACCTGGCCGACAGCAGCTTCACGATCATCGCGACGGATGCCGAGGGTAAGGTGACCAACTCGTTCACGCAGTGAGGAGCGAGGGAACGGGGGGACACGTGCTCACTCATCGCTCCCGGCGGCTGGCAGCGACGCTGTGCGCCGGGGCCCTGTTGCTGGCGGGTTGTGGGCAGGCGCCGGCCGCCGCGCCCGCCGCGCCCGCCGCGCCCGGGGCGCCTGGGGCGTCCGGGGCGCCTGGGGCGTCGGGGGGGACGTGCCCCACCGCCGACGCGGCCGCCCCGGAAGGACCCTCGGCGCGCCTCGTCGTGCTGTCCGAAGGCGAGGGGAGCGCGCCGCGCGTGGAGGGTGTCGTCTACCCCCGCCCCGATCACACCGGGCGGCCGTGGTCGCAGTGGGGCCAGGGCATCGTGCTGGACGACGGCCGGGTCCTGTCGGCGATGGGCGACCACGCCGGGGTCGACGGCAACTCCTACCTGTTCGTCCTCGACCCCGACCGGGGGGTGCTGACGCGCTTCGCCGACGTCCTCTCCCAGGTGCCGCACCAGGGGGGCGAGTTCGGGTACGGAAAGATCCACGCGCAGCTGGTCGAGGCGTCCTGCCAGGTCATCGTCGCCACGTACTGGGGGACCCGCACGGGGCTGGCCTACGGAGGTTCCTACACCGGCGACTGGCTGCTGGCCCTCGACCCGGCCACGCTGGAGATCGAGCCGCTGGGCGTACCCGTGGCCGGACACGGGATCCCGTCGCTGGCCGCCCACGACGGCCTCGTGTACGGGGAGGCCGTCGACCCGCGTGGGCGCGCGCCGGGCGAAGCCGGAGACGTCGGGGCGTTCTTCGTCTACGACGTTGAGCGGCGCGAGGTCACCCAGCGCATCGACGACACCCGCCACCTCGGATTCCGCGCCCTCGCGGTGGACGCCGATGGCCGGGCCTTCCTCGCGATGGCGGACGGCGGCCTGCTGCGCTACGACCCCCCCGGAGACTCAGCGGGTGGGGCGCTGGCCGTCCATGAGGGGAAGCTGCCGGGCGGAGGGTGGCTGCGCGCCGCGACCGCGCCGGCCCCCGACGGGACGGTCTACGCCGTCACCACCGCGCCCGATCGCTATGTCGCGCTCCAACCCGACGGGACCGTCGCCGACCTCGGCCCGGCGAGCGGCTACATCGCGTCTGTCGCGCTGGCACCGGACGCCGGCGAGTTCTACGCGGTGCCGGGTGCGCACGGCGGCGCCGAGAGTGGGCGGTTGATCGCCGTCGACACCCGGACCGGCGCTGAACGCCTGGTCGTCGATCTGCGACCTCTCGTTCAGCAGGGGCTGGGCCTCACGATCGCGGGCTCGTACAACGTCGCGATGGATGCCGAGCGGGGGCTCGTCCACGTGGGCCTCAACGCCGGACCGACCGCCGACAACGCCTGGGGCGAGGTCGTCGCTGTGGTGGTCGAGCCCTGATGCCCGCCGAGGGCCTGCCTTCCGTCCGCCGAGGGCCTGCCTTCCAGGCGCCGAGGGCCCGTGTTACGGCGGTTGTGGTCTCGCTCCTGGCCCTGTCAGCGTGCGCAGGTGGCGTCCGGCCGGGGGAGACGGCGTTGACACAAGCCGGGCCCTCGGCCCAGGGGTCGTCGCAAGCCGGGCCCCCGGCGCAGGGGTCGTCGCTAGCCGGATCCGCGACGGT
>CAZZGU010000109.1:0-8431 GCA_964653755.1 uncultured Nigerium sp.
GGATGCCACGGCTACACCCGGAGCGTCTGTCCCTAACCGGCGCGGCAAGCGGGTTAAGGCGCACGTGGCCGGGCGGCGGGTGAACGGCTAGCTGAGCCCGTAGGCCTGGTGGACCAGGAAGATCGGGTGCTCGGTGCGGACGCCGGAGGACTGGGCGATCTGCCAGCGGCAGGTCTCGGTGTCGCACAGCGCCAGGTCGGGATTGGTGGCCTTCACCATGTCGAACAGCGGCTTGCCGACGGACTGGGCGATCTCGTACTTCTCCTTCTTCAACCCGTAGGTGCCGGCGATGCCGCAGCAGGCGCGTCCCGATTCGACCACGGTCAGCCCCGGAATGAGGCCCAGCACATCCAGGGCCGGCATCCCGATGCCCTGGCTCTTCAGCTGGCAGGGGGCGTGGTAGGGCACCGTCATCTCGATGGTCCGGAAATCGGTGGGCAACTGGCCGGCTTCGTGGAGCTCCAGCAGGAACTCCATCATGTCCCGGATGCGGGTGCCGACATCGGCCAGCCGGGAGTCCTCGACACCCATGATCTGGTGGGCCTCGTGCTTGAGCATGCCGGTGCAGCTGCCGGAGGAGGAGATGATGGTCAGGTCGACACCCGCCGCCCGCAAGTCGTCGCACAGCTTCAGCACCGAAGCGCTGGCCTGGTCGAACAGCCCGTTGGACTGCTGGGCCAGCCCGCAACAACCCTGCTTGGGGATGATCACCTCGTAGCCCAGGTGCTCCAGCACCTCGATGGACTTCTTGGAGGTCTCGACCTCGAAGTAGCCGCCGGCGCAGCCGTGGAAGAATACGATCGGCCCGCGGGTGGCGGTCTTCGCGGGCTTGGGCCGCTTCTTCAACCATCCGGCCAGGGTCTGCGTCCGCGCGGTGGGCATCGGGGCGTCGCGATGGATGCCGACGACCTTCTCGATCACCGTCCGCAGCGGCTTGACGTGCAGCGCCGCGTTGGCGATCGGGGCGACCGGGGTCATGGCCATCCCCATCAGCGTGGTCCGCGAGATCAACTGGTCGCGCACCGGCATGTGGTCGGCCTTCATCACCGCCCTGGCCTGCGAGTTCAGTTCGGCGATCTTGACCCCCTGCGGGCAGGAGAGGGTGCAGATGCCGCACGAGGAGCAGTAGTCGAGGCTGTGGTCGACCGACTCGCCCTCGCGGAACCGCTCCGCCTGTGGTCCGACGAACTTGGGCCCGCTGAACAACGGGGTGACCGCCGCGACCGGGCATTGGGTCTCGCAGATCGTGCACTTGACGCAGTGGTCCAGCGAGGCGCGGGCGAACTGGTGGCCGGCGAACTCCAGCGGGGTGCTCATGCCATCTCCTTCAGGATCGAATCGGCCGCTGCGATCGCGCTGCCGACGGCGATGCCGTCACCGGACTTCTCCTTCCACCGGGTCGCCCCGGCCAGGACGCCGCCGGCGGCCCGCAGGTTCGGCCACACCGGCGCGCCGTCCGCGTCCAGCACCCGCATCTGGTCGTCCACCCGGACGCCGACGCGGAACAGCGGCTGATCGGCGCCCCAGTAGTCGCCATGGATCAGGTCGCAGGCGTCCAGGCCGGCCAGTGGCAGGCCGAAGACGGTCTCGCTGACCTCCCCGTGGGAGTCCATGGCCAGGGCGCCGCTTTCGAAGCCGCCGCCGGCCAGGACGAACGCGTCCCCGGCGAGTTCCCGTGGCCCGCCCGCGGCGGCGATGGTGACCGCGGCCAGGCGTCCGTCCCGAAGGCTGTGGGCGACCACCGGACTGCCCAGGACGACCCGGGCGCCGGCGGCCCTGGCGGCCGCCGTGACCGCCAGATTGAGGCGCATGCCGGGGACGGACGGGGGCGGCAGCGGGATCTCGAACACCAAGTGCCCGAGCCGCTTGGCGACGTCCTTCCAGGCGTGCAGGTCGTTCAGGCCGAGCACTGCCGGCAGCCCGACGATCTCATCGTCGTTGAGCAGCGGCCCGACCTGGGCGGCGAACCGGGCGCGGAAGGCCGGGTCGTCGAAGGCCCTCGCGTAGGCCACGCCGGAGGAGTCCGACTCGCCCTCGCGCGCCGGCACGTCGACGACCACCGCGCGGGCGGAGAGCCGGCCGCCGTCGGTCAAAACTGTCCGGGCGAGGTTCTCGGCGACGAGTTGGGGGTGGAAGTCCTTGATCCGGCGCAACCCCACGATCGCGAACCGGGCGCCCGAGACCGCGGCGCCGGCCAGCATGCTCGGCTGAGCCAGAGCCGTCGGACGCACGGCGCCCACCGCGGTCGGCAGGGTCACGTTCGTCTCCGGATCGCCCACCAGCAGGTCGGCTCCGACCACGTCCCGCACGAAGTCCACCCCGGCCCGGACGGCGGCGGTGCCGATCCTGGCGTAGGGATGGGACGGTTCGCGCACCGCGAGCGAGGCCACCGAGACCAGCGGCCGGACGACCCGGTCAGGGGCGTAGCCGAGGATGTCGATGGTGCCTTGGGACAACTGCAGGCCACCGAGTCCCTTGGTCACCACGGTGACCGCCACGCCCGCCCGGGCCAATCGGACGGCTGCGGTCAGGCCGGCGAGCCCGGCGCCGATGACGATGACGCGGCTCACAGTTCCACCTCGATCTCAGGTTGCGGCAGGTGCTCGACGTCGAGCGTGCCTTGGAAGATCCAGTTGTCCAGCGCGGTCTGTCGGACCTGGTCGCCGTAGAGGATCGGCCACAGCCCGATCCAGCGGTTCTTCAGGAACAGCCGCATCAGGCCGGTGGCCCGGGCCACGTCCACATGGCCAGATTCCAGCGCGATCCCGGTCGCGCGCATCGCGCAGAAGCCCCCCTGGCAGGGCCCCATGCCCAGCCGCAACTGGCGGCGCAGGTCGTCGAAGCTGCCCTTGGGCTGGTCGGCGAGCGCGTCGACGAACATCCTGCGGGTCATCAACTCGCACTCGCAGATGATCTGGTCGTCGAGCCGGTCGTGTTCGCGTTCCTCCAGCCGGTGGGTGACCAGGTAGTTCTTGCCCGATTCCGATCCGGGCACCGCCTCGGCGGCGGTCGTGCAGGGACGCGTGTCGCCGAGCTGGGCGCACATCTCGTCCACCACGTGTTCGGCCATCAGCCGGTAGGTGGTGAGCTTGCCGCCGGAGATGGTGAGCATGCCCTTGAGGCCGTCCCGCTCGTGGTGGTCCAGGATCGACATCCCGCGGCTCATGTGCCGGGTGTCGGTGGCCGAGACCCGGGTGTCCTTGACCAGCGGACGCGCTCCCGCCCAGGCGTGGATCGCCCGGGACTGGCGGAATCCGGGGACCAGCACCTCGCCGGCGTCCAGCATCTGCTGGACCTCGTCGCGGGGGATCGACAACTCGTCGGGGTCGTCGGCCTTCACGTCGGTGGTGCCGATGATGCAGACGGTGTGGACGGGGACCAGGATGTCCCCGTCGGCTGGGTAGATGCAGCGGTTGACCACGGAGTTCACCAGCCGGTGGTTCATCGCGATCATGATCCCGCGGCCCGGGACGACTTCGACGTCGTGGCAGCCGGCCAGCCCGGCGATCTGGCCGGCCCACGCGCCGGCGCAGTTGATCACGAAGGTGCAGTCGATCTGGACGTCCTCGCCGGTCTTGTCGTCCCGGCAGATGACCGCGGTCACCCGGTCGCCGTCCCGGACGATCGAGGTGACCCGGTGGTAGGTGAGCACCTGGGCGCCGTAGTTGATCGCCGAGCGCGCTGCGCCCCAGACCAACTGCCAGCCGTCGATGGCCCCGTCCTGCACCTCGAAGGCCCGCTTGATGCCCGGGTTGAGCCGCGGTTCGCGGCGCAGGGCCGCCGAGATGGAGACCTCCTGGCAGGGAACCCCGGTCTCCTGCGCGCCCTTGAGGAACCGATCGGAGAACTCCAGGTCGTCCTCGGGGGCGGTGACGAACAGACCACCGGTGGTCTCGATGGCGTCGGCCTGGATGCGGTTGAGGATGGCGTTCTCCTCGGCGCACTCGGTCGCTGATCGCTGGTCGCTGACCACGTAGCGGCCGCCGGAGTGCAGCAGCCCGTGATAGCGCCCGGTGGTGCCCTGGCCGAGGTCGACCCGGTCCACCAGGACGGCTTTGTAGCCGCGCATCGCCACGTCGCGGACGACTCCGGCACCGGTCGCGCCGCCTCCGACGACCACGACGTCAACCGCCAGTTTCCTCACTACGACCTCCGATCGCAGGGACGCCGGCGAACGCCATCGCTCACGCGGTCGTCCGGGCAGCGCAAGCCTACCCGTCGAGGGTCAGGCTAATCACCGAAACTCACCGGCTCCACCGCTGGGGGAAGGTGTCACAGATGTGCACGGGGCCCGCAACGGGATGGGAATCGGTCCTGCGCGGCGTCACAGCCGGGCCCGCTCGGCCACTGCCCGCGCGGTTCCCTCGTCCAGCACCAGGTCGGTGGCGACGCCGGCCCGCAGCGCCCCGATCAAGGCCGGGGCCCGCGACGGGTCGGCCACCACGCAGATCCGCCGGGGGATCCGTCGCAACTCCGGCGGGGTCAGCCCGGTGGCCCGGGCGTTGTAGGCGATGTCGGCGTAGGACCCGTCCTCGCGCAGCAGCACCGTGCAGACGTCCCCGACGACGCCGTCGGCCGCCAGTTGCGCCATGTCGGTGGAATCCATGTAGCCGGCGGTGTACACGTGCGAGGGCACCCTGCCCTCCAGGCAGCCGACGCCGAACACCGCCAGGTCGAGCCGTTCGTGCAACCGGAGCACGTTCTGCACCGAGCGCTCCCGCCACATCGCCTGCCTGGTCTCGGCGAAGTCGAAGAAGGCCGGGACCGGGAACAGCACGACCTTGGCGTCGAAGGCGTCCCCGATCGACTGGAGGATTTCACCGATGTACGGGATGCCCGAGCTGCGCTGGTTGGCGCCGCCGTTGATCTGGACCACGGTCGTGCCGACCAGCGGCCGTCGGCTCAAGTGGCGCACCACGTGGGAGAGGGTCACCCCCCAGGCGACGCCGATGAGCTGGTGGTCCTCCACGGCGTCGGTGAACAGCCGGCCGGCGAGCCGGGCCACCTGGTCGAAGCGCAGGCTCTCGTTGGCGCTGTCCCGTACCCCGACCAGGTGGACGCGGACGCCGAACGCCTCGCTCAGGGACACCGCCAGCGGCGAGAGGGAGCCGCTGTGGTCGGCGATGCTGATCCGCACCAGCCCGGACTCGCGGGCGTCCTTGAGCAGCCGGGACACCGAGGACCGGGACAGCCGCAGCGCTCGGGCGATGCTCTCCATGGTTTCGCCCTGAACGTAGTAACGGGACGCCGCTTGGAACATGTCCTCGTAGCGGTCGTTCACTTGCACGCCCTTTCCTTGCACGTCCGTGCATGGTCTAGCGCATGTGTTCAGGCGCTAGCAAGATGGACCTCCGGGACGGGGTTGCCGTTGACCCCGTCCCCCTCATGGATCGGGATTCGCCCATCGCACCAAAGGAGTCGCGTTGTGACGTGTGTCGCGACCGCCGTTGATAGCGCTATCGCGGTCACCGGCGACCTCGAAGGCGAATTGCCCGACGCGGGAACGATCGACCACAGGACGCGCTGGGGCGGCCTCCTGAGGCTGAGCACGCGCCGCCCCTCGACCGGGGCGGACACATGCGGCGTCCGTGGCCGGAACGACCTGAGCCCGGCGGTTCCGCCCCGGGCCAAGGCCCCTGAGGTTTCGGCGTCGCTGTCCGACCTTGGCGCCACACCGGCGTCAGGCGTGACACCGCCGAGCCCCCCTGCGTGATGTCCACACCATTCCCGGGGCGATCCTCCGGGACAACGACACACCTGCGTCCGCACGGACACCCAAACTGACGCCCTCTCGGGGTGTCGGAAAGTGAGTTGAGCGTGGCTCCCAACTTGGGATCAATCTTCCTCTCTGAGGTTGTCGGCACCGCGATGCTGCTCCTCCTCGGTGCTGGCGTGGTGGCCAACACCCTGCTGGCGAAGACGAAAGGCAACAACACCGGGTTCCTGTTCGTGAACTTCGGCTGGGGATTCGCGGTCTTCGCCGGCGTCCTCGTCTCCGCTCCGTCGGGGGCGCACCTCAACCCGGCCGTGACCCTGGGCCTGGCGTCCCAGAGCCTCGCCCAGGGCAAGGCCATCGACATCGTGGCGATCGTCGTCTACCTCGCCGCCCAGATGTTCGGCGCCTTCATCGGGGCGGTGCTGGCCTGGCTGGCCTACAAGGATCACTTCGAGGCCGAGACGGATGCGGGCCTCAAGCTCGCTGTCTTCTCCACCGGTCCCGCGATCCGCAACACCGCGTCCAACCTGATCACCGAGATCATCGGCACCTTCGTGCTGGTGTTCGTGATCCTTGCCGCCGGCATCTACGCCCCCGAGGGTGCCGTCAGCATGGCGTGGCTGGGCGCACTCGGTGTGGCCTTCCTGATCATCGGCGGCGTGCTCGCCGGCCTGCTGAGCGTCGTCCTGCTCCCCCCGATGTGACGGTTCCCGTCCATCACCACCCGGTTGAGAGCCGGCGACTTTCGGCTCGCAACCACCTCCAGTAGAACCATTTGTTCCGACAAAGACGTGGAAGGAAATACTCAATGAAAGACAAGTACATCCTCGCGATCGACCAGGGCACCACCTCGTCCCGCGCGATCATCTTCAACCATGGCGGCCAGATCGTCGCCACCGGCCAGAAGGAACACGAGCAGATCTTCCCGCGCGCCGGGTGGGTCGAGCACAACCCCATCGAGGTCTGGGACAACGTCCGCGAGGTCGTCGCCGAGGCGCTGGCCAAGGCGAGCGTCAACAATCACTCCATCGCGGCGGTCGGCATCACCAACCAGCGTGAGACCACCGTGGTGTGGAACAAGGAGACCGGCGAGCCCGTCTACAACGCGATCGTCTGGCAGGACACCCGCACCGCCAAGATCGTCGACGAGCTGGGTGGCGGCGACCAGGACAAGTACAAGGCCCGCGTCGGCCTGCCCCTGGCCACCTACTTCTCCGGCCCCAAGGTCAAGTGGATCCTGGACAACGTCGAGGGTGCCCGTGAGGCGGCCGAGTCCGGCAAGCTGGTCATGGGCAACATGGACACCTGGGTGATCTGGAACCTGACCGGCGGCGTCGACGGCGGCGTCCATGTCACCGACGTGACGAACGCGTCCCGGACCATGCTGATGGACCTCAACACCCTCAGCTGGGACGCCGACATCGCGGCCGACATGACCATCCCGATGAGCATGCTCCCGGACATCAAGTCCTCGGCCGAGGTCTACGGCCACGGACGCGAAGAGGGCCAGCTCACCGGCGTCCCGATCGCCGGCGACCTCGGCGACCAGCAGGCGGCCACCTTCGGCCAGGCCTGCTTCGAGCCCGGCATGGCGAAGAACACCTACGGCACCGGCTGCTTCATGATCATGAACACCGGCGAGGAGATCGTCCCGTCCAAGAACGGCCTGCTCACCACCGTGTGCTACAAGATCGGCGACGACAAGCCGATCTACGCCCTCGAGGGTTCGATCGCGGTCACCGGCTCGCTGGTGCAGTGGCTGCGCGACAACCTGCGGATGTTCGACTCGGCTCCTGAGGTCGAGGACCTCGCCGCCACCGTCGAGGACAACGGCGGGGTCTACTTCGTCCCGGCGTTCTCGGGCCTGTTCGCGCCGTACTGGAAGTCCGACGCCCGTGGCGTCATCGCCGGCCTGACCCGTTACGTCAACCGTGGCCACATCGCCCGCGCGGCCCTGGAGGCCACCGCCTACCAGACCCGCGAAGTGCTGGAGGCCATGGAAGCCGACTCGGGCGTGCAGCTGGCCGAGCTCAAGGTCGACGGCGGCATGACCGCCAACGAGACCCTGATGCAGTTCCAGGCGAACCAGGTGGGCGTGCCGGTGGTGCGTCCGGTCGTCGCCGAGACCACGGCGTTGGGCGCGGCGTACGCAGCCGGCATCGCGGTGGGCTACTGGGACGGCCAGCAGGACGTCATCGACAACTGGGCCGAGGACAAGCGCTGGGAGCCGGTTGCCGGCGAGGACGAGCGCGCCAGCCAGTACCGCAACTGGAAGAAGGCCGTGACCCGGACCTTCGACTGGGTCGACGAGGACGTCAAGTAGCCGTCCGCAACACGTCGGGTGGCAATCCCCCCGCCATCCGACCCGGCGCCGCCGGCGGTCCCCGACCGCCGGCGGTCCCCGACCGCCGGCGGCGCCGCGTTGTCGGCGCCGTGGGCCACAATCGTCTGCGTGGCGGAACCCCCGCCCTGGCCACCCCCAGTCGAAGGAGTCCCCCATGTCCGGGATGCTGTCGGCCCCGATGCTGGCGGCCGCGGTTCTGGTCACCCCGGCGGGGCTGCAGGCCGCCGTGCTCACCCTGGGGATGGTGGGGGTGGTGGTCTGCGTGCAGCTGCGCGAGGGCCGCGTAGCCGTCGAGGACGTCGGCGAGTGGAGCCAGCCGCACGGATCGATGGTCAGCAACGACTCGCAGGGCGGTTTGGAGTTCGTTGCCG
>CAZZGU010000110.1:0-8328 GCA_964653755.1 uncultured Nigerium sp.
GCCTCCAAGGTCGGCGACCGGTACGTGCTCGAGGACATGCTCCGTCTCGGCGCCGTCATCGGCGGGGAGGAGTCCGGGCACGTGATCTTCCTCCGGCACCAGACCACGGGCGACGGAATCCTGACCGCCCTGCAGTTGGTCGCGGCCATGCTGCGCTCGCGGCGTCCGCTGTCGGAACTCGCCCGGCAGATGGAGGTCTACCCCCAGAAGCTCATCAACATCGAGGTGGCCCAGAAGCCCCCGGTGGAATCGATCCCCGACCTCGTCGAGGCGATCGAGCGCGTCGAGAGGGAACTCGAGGGGAAGGGCCGAGTGCTCGTCCGCTACTCGGGGACCCAGAACATGTGCCGGGTCATGGTCGAGGGCCCGAGCGTCGAGCTGACGGAGAAGTACGCGCGCGAGGTCGCGGACGTCGTCGTCCGGACGATCGGCTGAGGGCGAACCGCCATGAGCTTCACCGTGTACGTCACCCGCGACTTCGAGCACATGAGCGAGGTGGCCGCAGGCCTGGTCGCCGATGACATCGCCCTCCGTCAGGCAGAAAACAAGAACCCGTACGTGCTGGGCCTGGCCACCGGCAACAGCCCGACGGGTCTCTACCGGCATCTGGCCGCAGCCTTCAACGCGGGACGCCTCGAACCGACGCAGGTGGTGTCGTTCAACCTGGACGAGTACGTCGGGCTCCCCGGCGAAAACGCCCAGCAGCGCGCCCTGCACCCGGAGTCCTACAGCTACTTCATGATCGCGAAGCTGTTCTCCCTCCTCGACCGTCCCTTCCACAAGACCTACGTCCCGTGGGGGACTCTGATCGACCAGGACGCGCTCGCCGAAGCACTCGACTCCGGTGCCGAATTCGACCTGCTCGGCAGTGACAAGGGCCGGGCGATCGTCGTCTCGCCGGACGCGAGCGGCTATCTCGGCTGGGTGCGTGACGAGATTCTGGATGCCTATGCCGCGGAGATCGCCCGCGCCGGCGGCATCGACCTGCACGTCGTGGGGGTTGGTGGCCGCGGTCACGTGGCGTTCCACGAGAGCGGCATCCCCTTCGACGCCTCGCCGGTGCTGCTGGTGAAACTCGACGACAACACCGTCGCCGACGCCGTCTCGGATGCGCACTTCGAGCGCGTCGAAGACAGCCCGCAGCACGCGATCTCGATGGGGGCTGAGCTGGTCTTCCAGGCCCGCCGGGTGGTGCTGGTCGCCAACGGCTCTCGGAAGACGGGGCCGATCGCCGAGAGCATTCTGGGCGAAGTCACCCCGGACGTCCCGCTGTCGTACGGGCAGGAGTACGCCGCGCGTGGCGGCGACCTCGCGTTCGTGCTGGACGAGGTCGCCGCGGCCGGCTTGCTTGAACGGCAGGAGGAGGTCCTGAAGAAGGGGGTCGTCCTCGTCGACCTCCGGGCCGGGAAGGCCCTCCCGTGACGGTCCCTCGCCAGTGATGGGGGCACCCTCGTGACCCTGGGAGACGCCGTCGAGCACCTGCTGCGCCAGCGCGGGCCGCAAACCGGCGCGGTTCTGCACGAGGCGCTGGGCGGCGAGGTGTTCGGGCTGTGGAAGGCGTGCCGGACGCCCGGCCGCTTCGACCTCAGGGTCATCGGACGCCGCTACGTCCGGCTCGACCGCGCCGTGCCGGACTTCGCCCGGCTCTCGCCCTCGGTGCTGCGCGAGTTCATGACCTACACGGTCGTCGGTCTGCCGGGGCGTTCCGAGGAGAACGACCGGGCGGCCCGCCTGTTGCAGGCCAGGATCCGGGCGATCAGCCGCGACAAGCTGCGCACCGCGCAGCGGATCGCAGACGAGGTCGCCGGGCCTCTCCTGGACGGGCAACCGGACGAGGCGGCGTCCTTCTGCATCCTCGTGGCCGGGGACATCGTCTATGACATGTCGCACGACGTGGTCCGCCACGAGGTCAGCACCGGCGGCGTCGTGAAGGGCTCTGACCTGGATCTCGTCGTGCTCGTCGCCGACGACGCTCCCGAGTCCCTGGGTCACGCTCTCGACGAGGCGCTCCACAAGCGAAAGTGGTTCTACCTCCGCAACCCGGCCTTCCACGAGGAGATCGACTACATCGTCAAGCGCTTCGCCCGGCTGGTCGAGCAGGCCGACTTCGACACGTTCCCGAAGATGGTGGCCTGCAAGGTCTTCGACGAGGCCCGATTCCTGCGAGGCAGCGCGTCGCTCCACGAAGCCGGCCGCCTGATGCTCTCCGAACGGGGAGTGCTCGCCCGGCTCCGACACCTGGAAGAGCTGGCCGCGGCGACCCGTTCTGCCCGGGAGGAGTACCTGCTGAGCCTTCCCGGCGACGTCCTGCCGTCGTCGGGTCACCAGCAGTTCTACACCGAGGACGAGCGCGCCGAGTTCGAGCACTGATCGCCTCGACCCGAGGGGACGCGGACGGGCCTGTCCCGGACGTCGCCGAGGCCCCAGCGGCCGTCGCCACGACGCTGGGCCAGGCCCAGAGCCGCCAGCTCTCCCAAGGCCGCGAGACAGGCCTGGACCGGAGTCCCGCTCACCAGCGCCAGTTCGCCAGCGTCACGGCCGCCACGCGTCGGGAGGGCTTCGTACACCGCGAACTGCGTGGGGTCCAGGGCGTCCAGGAGTCGCGGCCGGGTCGGCTTCTCGACCAGCGCTGTCCCTGCCGGTTCGAGGAGCTCCAGGACGTGCTCGTGCGTGGCCACGAGCACGGCCTCTCCGTCGCGGATCAGCCGGTGCGGTGTGAAGGACGTCGCGCTCCCCACCGGTCCGGGAACCGCCATCACGACGCGTCCGCAGGCGTTGGCCCACGTCACGGTGTTGCGGGCCCCGCTGCGCACGGCCGCCTCAACGAGCACCGTTCCCCCGGTGAGGGCCGCGATCAGGCGGTTGCGGGCCAGGAAGCGCTGCCGCGTGGGATGTTGCCCGGGTGGCAACTCGGAGACGAGTAGTCCGTTCTCGGCCGCCTGGGCCAGCAGGCCGTCGTGCGCACGAGGGTACGGCTGGTCCAGGCCGCCGGCGAGGACGGCCACGGTCGGGCCACCTTCTGCGAGCGCACCCCGGTGCGCTGCGGCGTCGATCCCGAAGGCACCCCCGGACACGACCACCATCCTGCCGGCAGTGAGTCCCCCCGCCAGGTCGGCCGCGACGCGGTCACCGTAGGAGGACGACGCCCGCGAACCGACGATGGCCACCGAACGTGCCATCAGGTCGGACAGGCTCGACTCCCCCTTGACCCAGAGCCCCAGCGGCACGCCCCCCATGTCACGTACGGGCTCGCACGTCGCGAGGTCGGCCAGCTGGTGAGGCCACTCGGCGTCGCCCGGCACGACGAACCTCAGGCCGTGCCTGCGCGCCAGCAGGTCCAGCGGCCTCAGGTCAAGGGCCCGGGCCCGGCTCGCCCACGCTTCGTCCGCGGTCGAGCGCTCCAGCGACGCCCACACCTCCGTCGCCCCGAACCGCGCGACCAGCTCCCCCGCGCGGGCGTCCCCCGGCTCAATGATGCTGTTGAGCGCCATGCGCGCCTGCCTGTCCTCAACCACTGCGTACTCCGTCCGTCTGGTTCTCCCCGCGCCGCATCGCGAGCGCGGTGTTCAGGTGGTCCTTGCCCGGGCGTGCCGCACCCGTGATGTCAGCGATCGTCCAGGCCAGACGAAGGCACTTGTCCACCCCGCGGGCGCTCAGTTGTCCCCGGCTGACGGCCGTGTCCAGCAGGGCGATCCCGTCCGGCAGCGGCAGCACTCGTCGCAGGACAGGGCCCGGCACCGACGCGTTCGTCCGGAACCCCAGGGGCGCCAGTCGCGCCAGACCGCGTTCCCGGGCCGCGCTGACCCGCTCGGCCACCAGAGCGCTCGATTCGCTCGTCCGCGCGGCGGCCCGCAGGTAGGACTGGCGCATCGGCAACAACTGCTGGGTGATGTCGATCCGGTCCAGGATCGGTCCGGACACGCGCTCGCGGTAGCGACGAACCGTCGGCGCCGCGCAGGTGCAGGTCGCTCCCGGGGTCCCTGAGAGCCCACAGGGGCAGGGGTTCGCCGCCAGCACGAGCTGGAAGCGGGCCGGGTAGCGCACCTGGGCGTTGGCTCGCGCCAACACCACGTGACCCGACTCCAACGGCGTCCGCAGCGCCTCCAGCGCCTGCGGCCGGAATTCCGGCACCTCGTCCAGGAAGAGGACCCCCCGGTGCGCCCGCGAGATCGCCCCCGGCAGGGGCACCCGCGACCCGCCTCCGACCAGGGCGGCCACCGACGCTGAGTGGTGCGGAGCCGAGAAGGGTGGGCGCCGCACCAGACCGCCTTCCAACGGCAGGCCCGCCAGCGAATGGATGGCGGAGACCTCGAGCGCCTCCGCGGAGGTCAACTCAGGAAGCAGCCCCGGAAGTCGCTCGGCCAGCAGGGTCTTGCCCACCCCCGGCGAGCCATGCAGGTAGAGGTGGTGTCCGCCGGCGGCGGCCACCTCCAGGGCCCACTTGCCCTCCAGTTGTCCCACGACGTCGGCGAGGTCCGGCGTGACCCGGGCCACGCTCTCGCGCGTCGGGGGAGGCGCCAGTTCGTCGTACTGCTCACCCCGCAACAGCGCGACCAGGTCCCCCAGATGCGCGACGCCGTGGACCTCCAGCCCCTCGACCAGGCGGGCCTCCCGCACCTGCCCCGCCGGGACGATCGCCCGGCCACCGCCGCGGTGGTGGACCGCGAGCATGGCGGGCAGGATGCCGCGCGCGGACCGCACCCGGCCGTCGAGGCCCAGTTCGCCCATGAAGACCGTGCCCTCAAGCCCGTCGGGAGGTACGACCTGCTCTGCCGCGAGCACCGCGGCCACGATGGCCAGGTCGAAGTGCGAGCCCGCCTTCGGAAGGGAGGCCGGGGACAGGTTGATGGTGACGAGCTGGGCCGGCCACGGACGCCCCAGGCTCGCCACCGCCGCCTTGCAGCGATCCCGGGCCTCGTAGAGCGACGTGTCGGGGAGGCCCACGAGGACCGTCCGGGGGAGGCCACCGCCGATCGACACCTCGACCTCCACCAGCCGGGCCTCGACGCCCACGAGCGCGACCGACCAGGACCGGGCGAGCCTCATGCGCCGATCCCCTGCACGTGCGTGACGCGGGAGGTGCCGTCGCGGAACTGCCGGACGCCGATCGCGTCGATCCGCAGCGGGCCCTCGCGGCCGTCCTGCGAACGCCGCCACTCCGCCGCGAGTGCACGCAGCCGGGCGAGTTTGGCATCGGTGATCGACTCGAGAGGGTCCCCGTAGCCGTCACCGGTTCGGCACTTGACCTCGCAGATCACCATCGCGCCGTCCGGGTCCCGGGCGACCAGATCGATCTCGCCGGTCCGGCACCGCCAGTTTCGAGCCAGCACCGTCCAGCCCCGCCGCGTCAGGTAGTTCGCCGCCAGCGACTCCCCCTCCGCGCCCGTCGCACGCCTGTCTGTGGTCACACCCCCACATTGGTTCGAGCGGGACGCGCTGCGTCATCCCCCGGCAGCCTGTGGATGACGGCGATCGGCCGTCCACAACGTCAGGCGAGGCTGTCCGGCACCCGCAGCTCCGAGTGTGCGATCTCCTCGATGGAGACATCACGGAACGTCAGCACCTTCGCGCTCTTGACGAAGCGTGCGGGTCGATACATGTCCCAGACCCAGGCGTCCGCCATGGAGACCTCGTAGTACACGTCCCCGCCCTCGGTGCGGACCTTGAGGTCGACCGCGTTGCACAGGTAGAAGCGACGTTCGGTCTCCACCGCGTACGTGAAGATTCCAACGACGTCCTTGTACTCGCGGTAGAGCTGGAGCTCCAGCTCGCTCTCGTACTGTTCCAGGTCCTCAGTGCTCATGACCTTCTCAGCCTAGTCGTTCGGGCCACGTTGTCCCATTTCATCCGGTGGATCAGGCACGGGCCCCGGTCCTCGAGGGCCCGCTGATGGAGCGCGGTGCAGTACCCCTTGTGGATGTCGAAGCCGTACTCCGGGTGCACGTCGTGGTAGCCCACCATGATGCGATCCCGCGTCACCTTGGCCAGGATGGACGCCGCGGCGACGCTGGCGGCCACCGCGTCTCCCTTCCACATGGCCAGGGACGGCGCGCCCAAGCCGTCCACCGGGAACCCGTCGGTCAGGACGAACTCGGGCCGGACCTCGAGTAGCGCGACCGCACGCCGCAGGGCCTCCAGGTTCGCCACGTGCATGCCCAGGGCGTCGCACTCCCCCGGCTCCACCCGGACGACGGACCACGCGACGGCACGCCGCGTGATGACGCCGTAGAGGTTCTCCCGCACCCGCGGCGTCAATCGCTTGGAGTCGTCCAGCCCCTCCACGGGCCGAGGGGGCAGAATCACGGCCGCGGCCACGAGGGGGCCGGCACAGGCGCCCCGCCCCGCCTCATCCGCACCGGCCACGCGGCCGAACCCCGCCCTGGCGAGCGCACGCTCATACGCGTACAACCCGGAATCCCGCCGGACGACATACGACACCAGTCACCGACCTCAGCAGTGGGGCGTCGCCCCGGTGATCATCGGCCGGTCCGGAGGGGCGCCCAGCGCGTCCGGCACCGAACCGAAGACCGCAGGGGTCGCGAACGTCCGCCAGCGATCGAACGGAAACAGGGTGGCGACCGTCGTCCCCACGACCGACTCCACGCGCGGGAACGCGTTGATACCGGCGACCCCGTTGTACTGCTCGTCGAGGTGGCAGCGGGAGTCGGCTGAGTTGCTTCGGTGATCGCCCATGACGAAGATGCGTCCGGCGGGGACGACAACGTCGAAGGGGTACTCCGACGGAGCCTCCGGGCGACCCGACGGGTCCGCGTGGAGATAGGCGCCCTCGTCGAGGGCCACCCCGTTGATTTCGAGGCGACCGTCGGAGTCACAACAGACCACGCGATCTCCCGGCATTCCGATCACTCGCTTCACGAGGTGATTGGAACTCTCATCGGGCATGAGCCCCAGGAAAACCAGCGCGTCCTGCCAGGCAGGTCGTCGGTAGCGGTCCGGGTTGCCCAGCCACTCCAGGTCGTCGCGGAAGACGACGACGTCACCTCGTTCGAAGCCGGCGACCTTCTGGACGGCG
This sequence comes from uncultured Nigerium sp., assembly GCA_964653755.1. Classification (GTDB taxonomy): domain Bacteria; phylum Actinomycetota; class Actinomycetes; order Propionibacteriales; family Propionibacteriaceae; genus Propioniciclava. The sequence goes on from CAZZGU010000110.1 coordinate 7,034, forward strand.
ACCCGGTCGCCGATTTCCAGAGTGTCCACCATCGACCGCGAAGGGATGGCGAAAACCTGAACGAGGAACAGCCGGATCAAGGTGGATGCGATCAACGCCCCCACCACGACGATCACGACCTCCTTGAGGAAGTCGAGGATGCCTTCTCCGCGCTGTACGTGTTTGCTCACAGGTTTCCCCCTAGAGGGCGGCCCGCAGGTCAGCGCTCGCGCTTCTCCTTGATCTTGGCGGCCTTGCCGCGCAGCCCGCGCAGGTAGTACAGCTTCGCACGGCGGACGTCGCCCATGCGCTCGACCTCGATCTTGTCGATGATCGGGGAGTGCAGCGGGAAGGTGCGCTCGACGCCCGTCCCGAAGGAGACCTTGCGGACGGTGAACGCCTCGGCGATCCCGGAGCCGTTGCGGCCGATGACGACGCCGGCGAACACCTGGACGCGGGAGCGGTTGCCCTCGACGACCTTGACGTGGACCCGGACGGAGTCGCCGGGGCGGAAGTCGGGGGCGTCGGTGCGCAGTGACGACTGCACAACTTCGGAGACCAGCTTGTTCATGGTGTTCCTCGCCGGTGCCACAGGCCACCTCGATGCGGTGATTTCACGGGGTCGTCCGGCGCCAACCCCCTGTGGCAGGGGCGCACGGCACAACGAGGACCAAGTCTGCCACACGCTCGCCCCACCGGCGAAATCCCTCCCCGGGGCAAGACGCACGATCGGCGCCGGCCACGTTGGCCGGCGCCGCTCGCGTCAGGTGGTGTGTCAGACCGTCTTGCCGTCGCGCTTGAACAGGGATGCCAAGAGGTCCCGGTTCAGCTGGCTGATCACGTCGAGCGGAATCTGCTTGGGACAGACCGCCGAGCACTCGCCGATGTTCGTGCAGCCGCCGAAACCCTCTTCGTCGTGGCGCGCGATCATCGTCTTGACACGAGTGTGCCGTTCTGGCTGGCCTTGGGGAAGCATCGCCAGATGCGTGATCTTGGCTGCGGTGAACAGCATTCCGGACCCGTTCGGGCACGCGGCCACGCAGGCGCCGCAGCCGATGCAGGTGGCCGCGTCGAACGCACGGTCGGCCTTCAGCTTCGGGGCCGGGACCGAGTGTGCCTCGGGGGCCGAGCCTGCGTTGATGCTGACGAAACCGCCGGCCTGGATGATCCGGTCGAAGGCGGTCCGGTCGACCACGAGGTCCTTGATCACGGGGAACGCACCGGCCCGCCAGGGCTCGACGTCGATGGTCGCGCCATCGGCGAAACTGCGCATGTGCAGCTGGCAGGTGGTTGTCGGGACCGGGGACGCGCTCCGG
>CAZZGU010000111.1:0-8306 GCA_964653755.1 uncultured Nigerium sp.
GGGACGCCGGATGCGCGTTCCCGGGGTGTGACCGGCCGCCCGGAGACTGCGACGCGCACCACATCAACGCGTGGGCTTCGGGCGGAAACACCGACCTACCCAACGGGGTCCTGTTGTGTCCGCACCACCACCACCTGGTCGAACCGAACCCGAACGGGCCACCCCACCAGCAGTGGCTCATCGACTTCGACGCCCGAGGGAAACCCCGGTTCACGAGCCCGGCCCGCACCGGCGGCGTCCGCATCACCCGCCAACACGCCCGCTACCGGCTCTGACCCCGGACACCCGACGCTTCATCACTGAAGCGTCGGGCGCCTGGCCTCGGGCAGCTGGCGCCTGCCGCAGACGCCCTCCCGGGCAGCGCCTCGACCGTTCCCACTGCGCGCCCCGGAGCGGATACTGGTCCCAGCCGCAGGGAAGCGAGGGCGGGCATGACCGGTGAAGCGTCCGAGATTCCTGCCGCATCGTTTCCGGTCAGGAAGGATGCAGGAATGCCTAGGAAGTACACCGATGAGGAGAAGTCGCGCGCGGTGCGGATGGTTCACGAGCAGCGGTCGGAGTATCCGACACAGCGCGCCACGTGTGAGGCTGTTGGGGCCCGGCTGGGGATCGGTCGGGAGACGTTGCGTGGTTGGGTGAACCAGGCCAAGGTCGACGCCGGCGAGGTCAACGGACAGACCAGCGCCGAACGCGAGGAGGTGAGGGCGTTGAAGGCGGAGGTGCGCCGGCTCCGCGAGGACAACGCGATCCTGAAAGCGGCAGCGACTTTCTTCGCGGGGGAACTCGACCCCCGAAAGCGAAGCTGATGGGGTTCATCGATTCCCAGCGCGAGCTGGGGCATGCGGTCGAGTCGATCTGTCGGGTCCTCACTGAGCAGGGCTGCCGGATCGCCGCACGAACCTACCGGGCCTGGAAGAAGGCCTCTGCCCCGACCATGGCCGACATCGAGGTGGCCCATGTGGTGAACGCGATCCTCGACGTCATCTGGATCGTGGACGCGGAGGGCCGTCGCCGACTCGCCCCCGAGGGCCTGTACGGACGGCGGAAGCTCACCGCGCTGTTGCGCCGTCAGGGCCATGACGTGAACGGTTACGTGGTTGACAAGGCGATGCGTCTGCTCGGGCATGCCGGGATCCGGCGCGGCCGGCAGGTCCGCACGACGATTCCCGGCAAGGACGGCCGCCGGGCCGGGGACCTGTTGAACCGGGACTTCACCGCTGCGGCCCCCAACCGGGTGTGGGTGGCGGACTTCACCTACTGCCGAACCTGGGCCGGCTTCAGCTATACGGCGTTCGTCGTCGACGTGTTCGCCGACCGGATCGTGTCCTGGCACGTCCAGACCACCAAACACACCGAGTTGGTCACGATCCCACTGCGGATGGCCCTGTGGTCGCGTGACCGCGAGGCCCATCCCGTCGCCGACGGGCTGATCGCGCACTCGGATGCGGGGTCGCAGTACACCTCGGTGCGATACACGGACCACCTGATGCTGGAGGGCTTGTCCGCCTCCATTGGCAGTGTCGGGGACGCCTACGACAACGCCCTCATGGAGTCGATCATCGGGCTCTACAAGACCGAGTGCATCGGCACCACCGTCTTCCACGACGGTCCCTACAAGACGGTCGCCGACGTCGAGTACGCGACCGCCCGGCTGGGTCGACTGGTACAACCACCGTCGACTCCACTCCCGCCTTGGCTATACCACCCCGGTAGAGTTCGAACACGCCCACTACACGGCCCTCGCCCTCGAGGGCCGGCCCAGATAACCAGCGGCACGAATCCCGGACGCTTCACGGTGACTGGAAGACGCAGCCGGGGGAACGGCTCACCCGCGCGCAACTCGCGGCCCACTACGGGGGCAACCCCCGCGCCGGCCGGATCATGGTGTCGGACACGACCGCCAACGTGCTGCTCTTCGCCGACCCGGTGGAGCGGAGCAGGCCGTGGGAGGTCAACGACGGGCCGACGGCCGACGGAAGCGCGTGGGCCTTCACCGGACGTGGCCCGGTCGGCGACCAGCGATTGCCGGCGAACCGGGCGCTGTGGGACCACCTCGCCCAGGGACGCGCGCTGAGGCTGTTCGTCTCCGAGGGGTTCGTCCCGGGCACCCGGGCCGAGGCGCAACGCTACATCGGGGAGTTCCGCATCGACCCGGCCCTGCCCTACCGCCGGGAGCGGGCGGTGGACCGCCAAGGCCTGGTCCGTTGGGTCCTCGTCTTCCGGCTGCTGCCCGTCGGGCGCGACCTGCCCCCCGGAGGGCGACCGCGGGCGGCCGGTGCGAGGCCCCGGCCGGCTGGCTCGCGACCGCGGGCAGCCGACGTGCCGGCGTCGGCGTCCGAAGTCAGGCTGCCGCGCTCCTGCAACATCGTCGCGCACCTTGACGACGACCTGCTGTTCCTCAACCCCGCGCTGCAGGTGGACCTTGACAACGGGTGGGGGGTCCGGACCATCGTGCTGACCGCGGGGGACGCCGGGCTCGCGGAGGAGTACTGGCTCGGCCGTGAGGATGGCCTGCGTGCCGCCTACGCCCACATGGCTGGCATGTCGGACGATTGGGTCGCCGTGGACGCAGGCGTCCCGGGCCGCGGCGTCACCGTCGAGAGCCTCGTGGGCAACCCCGCGGTCCAGCTGGTGTTCCTGCGGCTCCCGGACGGCAACATCGACGGGTCGGGCTTTTCGTCCACTGGGCGCGTCTCCCTCCAGCAGTTGTGGACCGGCAACACGGCGTCCTGCACCACGGTCGACGGGGGCGAGACGTACACCGCGGCGGAACTGGTCTCGGCGCTCGTCACCCTGCTGGGCGACCCCGAGCCGGCTGTCGTCCGGATGCTCGACTTCGTCGGCCACTTCGGCGACGGGGATCACAGCGACCACCACGCCTCGGCGTACTTCGCGCTGGCCGCCACGCGCGAGGCGGGCCTCAACCGACGGGTCGGGCACCGCGGTTACCCGATCGCGCGGCTGCCGCAGAACGTCGGCGCGAGCCTCGTCGCCCGGAAGCGGGCCACCTTCCTCGCCTACGCCGCCCACGATCCCCAGGTGCCGCTGGCGGCCCCCGACCTCGGCGATTACGGTCCGTAGCTGGCTCGCCGTTACACGTGCGGCACGGGCAACATCGCGGCGCTCGCGTCCGTGACCGCGTCGTCGGCGAACGCGGCGACGGGTCAGGTGGCCGCCCGGGCGGTCGACGGCTGGGCGCTCGGCGACGACGACGCCACGCACGAGTGGGCCACCCTGGGCGGCGGCGCCGACAGTTGGCTGGCGCTCGCGTGGCCGACCTCCCACACGGTGCGCCGCGTGGTGCTGTACGACCGCGCGAACCCGGACGACCACGTGCTCGCCGGGCGTGTCGTGCTGCCGGACGGGCAGGAGTTCCCGACCGGGGCACTCGGCGGCCGCTACGAGCCGACGACGGTTGAGCTGCCGGACGTCGACGTCACGGCGCTCAGGTTCGTCGTGGACGAGGTGGCCGAGACCACCGGGAACGTGGGGCTGGCCGAGATCGAGGTGCTGGAGGCCAACCTGGCACCGGACGCCGTGGCGTCCGCCTCGTCGGAGAACCAGGTCACCGGGCAGGTCGCCCGATGCGCGGTGGACGGCGTCGCTGCCGGCTACCCGGAGGACCCGCAGCGCGAATGGGCGACTCTGGGCGGCGGGGTGGGGATCGCCCCCCGGGTCGTGTCCTGGTTGGTGCTCACCGTCACGGGCGTCAGCCCTACGACCCGCAACGTGGGGCTTGCGGAGATTCGGGTCGAGGGGAGCTGAAGTGTGACGGGATTTCCGACGGTGGGTTCCACTCAGCAGCCGATGAACAGGAGGGGGGTTCGAGCCGGTCCAGCGCGTTGCCGGTTCGTCGGGGCTGAGGGTGCGTCCGTGATTGCTGAGGTGCTGACTGGCATCAAGACGCTGGTCATGACTCAGTGACAAGGCCATGGTCGGGTTGGAGGATAACGCCTATGTTGAAGGATCTCGCCAAGGGGTACCGGCACGTGAGCAACGTTTCGAGCGGTCCCCTTCTGACTCCACCGGTGGAGGTCCCTCCGGGCCAGGTATTTTCGTTTCCACCTCCGTTCGTCCCGCTCGGGTTGCCTCAGCCGTGGGATGGGTTTGATCCACCCTGCGCGCTGGAGAATGAGGCGGACTGTCGCTTCTACCCCTCGTACACGTCGAACATCAAGGTCCGCCCCATCTACGACGGGATCGAGGCCGAGGGAGATCAGTGGATGCGGAGGGCCAGCGAACAGGCACGCGCGTCCGTGGTGGACAAGGGCGGCCCCTTCGGCGCACTGGTCCTCCAGATCGATGACGCGACCGGCGAGATCATCCGCTTCTGGCTCAACCACAACCAGGTGACCTCAACGAACGATCCGACAGCGCACGCGGAGGTGATGACGATCCGCAGCGCGTGCGCATCGCTCGGCGTCTTCAACCTGGGAGCCATTCACCAGTCCGAATCCCGGCTGCCCCAGCCCGGCGATGTCGCGCATTGCGTGATCTACAGCAGCGCCGAGCCCTGCCCGATGTGCTACTCGGCCATTTGTTGGGCCGGAATCACGGCGCTCCTGTTCGCCGCGACGCGCTTCGACGCGGCCGTCCAGGGCGTGGACTTCTCGGACGAGGCGATTTACCAGGAACTCGCCAAGCCCTATCACGCCCGCTCGCTCAAGGTCCGTCAGTGCATCACCGGAAATTCCCTTGACGCATTCAATCTCTGGAAGCGCTCGGAGAAGACGCCCTACTGATGCAAACCCGAACTCGTCTCGTCATCGTCGTGAGCGACTCGCTGTCCCCAGCGCTCAGGTCGGCGGTGGTGGGGTCGCCTCGTAGGCGGGATGCGTGGCGATCCACGCCGCGACGATCAGCACCAGGCTGGCGAACAGGTTGAGGAACAGCATCAGCACGATGACGCTGCCGAACACCGTGACCGCCATGCTGTCGGCGAAGAAGCCGAGCAGAATGCCGGCGCCGTACTCGAGCGCCACCAGCCCGGCCGACCCGATGGCCGCGCCCTGCGCCCGCACGCGCCTCGGCACACGCTGCTCCGGCAGGACGGTGAACAGGAACCAGAACAGCCCGAACCCTCCCGACGTCGTGACGAGCACCGACAGCACGAAGGACGTGATGGCAGGGGCCGGCAGGCCGACCATCACGACGAGGCGCTCCGTAACACCCTGCAGCCAGGTGGACAGGCCGCTGGCCACCACGGTGAGAGCGACGAGCAGGAACAGCCCGAAGAGGATGCCGAGTTGGCGGCCCACCTGCCGCACGAACCCCGCTGGCTTCTGGGCGACGTCGAAGGTGGGTCTCAGTTGTGCGCGGACGCCGATCTGCAGGTGCATGACCCACTTGGCGCCCGCCCACGCCGCGGCGCCGAGGCCGATGAGGCCGACAGTCTGCCAACTGTTGAATGCCTGGTCCACGATCGCGACGACCTGGTCGCCCAGGACGCTGTCGGCGTCCACCTGGAGATGCGTCCCGACCCAGGCGCGCACCATCTCGGTGAACGTGGGCAGGAACAGCGTGAAAGTGAGGCCCAGTGCGGCGAACGCGACCATGAGGATCGGCACGATCGACAGCACCGAGAAGTAGGTGATGGCGGCGGCGAACTGGACGCCGAAGCGTTCGAGGTACCGCCGCACGGCCTTGACGAGGTGGGCGACCACAGGGAGCGCCAGCGCTGCCTCGACGAGCTTCACGGCGTCCGCTGTCAGATCTTGGGCATCGCGAGGACATTGCCAAGACCGATCACCAGCATCAAGGCGGCGAGCGCCAGCATGCTGAGGTGGACCGGGCGGAATCCGAATCGACTGGCGATGCCTCCGAAAAACAGGGCCATCGCAGTGAACAGCGTGTTGCGTACGTACGCGGTGCTGGTGTCGTTGGCGTACTGGAAGCGTTCCGAGGCCTGATCGGCTGCCTCCTCGGCCTCGGTCGCTGTCGCCCAGTTCGAAGGGGAATACTCGGGCAGCGTGAACGGCGAGGGGACGTCGGGGTTGTTGAGCGGATCCAGCTTGAGCCACGCCTCGAACGCCGGCGTGAGGTCGGTGGAGAACCGCGCGCGGTAGTAATCGGCCAGCGGCTTGTCGTCGGCCCGGGACGCCTCCAGCCACTGCATGAACAGCATGGCGTCCACGATCTGCAACTGACCCCCGCGGGTGAGCGCGCGCGAGGATTCGAGCCGCTGGCGGGCCGTGACCTGCGCGCTGGTGGCCTGCTCGCTGCTCCAGGCCGAGGCTTGATAGGCGCTCCAGGCGGCGACCAGGGAGGCGAGCGCCAGCACGATCGACGTGATGATCTCGAGCACCTTGTCTGAGCGTTCCATGTTCCTCGACCCTGCTCGTGATGCGTGTTAGGCCAAAGAGCGTAGCGACTTCCCGGGCTCGTTGACCCGCCAACACGCTCGCTACCGCACCCGGCCCCGAGGCGTCGCCGGCGGAAAGCCCTGGCTTCTGGCGAGGCGGGCGGCGTCGCGCCTGTTCTCCACGCCCAGCTTGCGGTAGATCGCCTTCACGTGGGACTTGAGCGTGTTCTGGCTGATGTGCAGTGCTGCCGCGATCTCACCGGCCGTCATCGTGGTCTGAAGCCACCCGAGCACCTCCCTCTCGCGGCCGCTGAGCTGGGTGGTCGGCGTCCGCGTGGCCACCGACTGCTGGCGGGCCAGCGCTTCGGCCAGGAACTGCTCGTGGTCCGTCCCCCGATCGGCGTGCTCCGCGAGGAGTTCGGCCAGTTCCGGGTCGGGGCGGCCGAACGGCCGCAGCAGGCGCTGCGTCGCCCCCAGTGCGAGAGCCTCCTCGAGCAGGGCGTGGGCGGACGCCGACGCGCCGCTGCGGCGCTCGCACAGAGCCGCCACGACGAGCCCGCTGATCCTCAGGTAGCCGGGCAGCTCGGCCGGGAGCAGGTCGGCCTGCCGGCGGGCGGAGTCCACCCGCGCGCAACGCCAGTAGATCTCGGCCGCCTGCGCGTGGGCGGCGGGTGTCACCGGTTCAGAGGTGATGATCGCGTCGAGCACCCCGGCGGCCTCTTCTGGCTTTCCTCGCGTGACCAGGACGCCCGCGCGCGCCACGCCGCGATAGACCCGCCAGGGCAGCCCCTGAATCGTGCGGTCGGGAATGTCCGCCAGCAGCAGCTCGCTACGGGCGATGACGACCGGGTCGCCGGTGTCGACGGCGGCATCGAGCAGCCAGCAGCGGGCGAGCTCCGCGTACGAGATCAGCCCCCCGCCCTGGTCGACGGCCTTGCGAAACGCCTCCATCGCCTCGGCTGTCTCACCCGTCCAGTAGCGGATCCAGCCCACGGTGAACCACTCGATGGCACCATCGGTCCGGCGCCACGAGGCGCCCCCGGACCCGCTCGGATCAGCTTCCGCGACCACCGCCTCGGCGCCGCTGAAGTCGCCGCCGAACGCCAATGCGAATCCGTAGTTCGCCCGGGCGCGACCCGCCAGGTCGTCCAGCCCTTCCGCCCTGCACAGTCGCGTCGCCTCCGCGAGGACGGTCAGGGCAGCCCGCGCGTGCCGCAGGCGAAGTTCCGTCCAGCCGATCAACAGCATCGCGCACGCCCGAAGGAAACCGTCGATGGTGTTGGGCGCCGCGAGGCTCGCCAGGGCCAGGGTGGACGCCGCGGCCAGGGCCTCGGCGTCGTCGAGCACGAAGAGCCGGGCGAGGGCCAGCGTCAGGTCGAAGCTGCGCCGACGTTCGGCGTCCAGTCCGGCTGCCCCGTCGGCGGCGCGCCGGTCCAGGTCGAGTGCGCTCGCGGCGTCCCCTGCGTTGCGCCGGCACGCCGCCAGCACGGCGAGGATCTCCGGATCCTGGGACCAGGGTGTCGGGAGCTGCCCGCAGAGTTCCGCAAGCTGGTCGGAGTCGCCCCGGAGCAGCGCCGCGAGCCACTGGGATTGGATCAGCCGTGCCGCGAACGCCGGGTCGCGGCCTCGCAGCGCGTGCGAAGCCGCCGCGAACGTATCCAGGGCGCCGATCGCGCGGGCGGCCACCAGGTTGAGACGGCGGCACTCGTCCGGGTCGCGACGCAGGAGGATCTCGCGGCCTGCCTGCGCCATCACGGGGTGCCAGCGGTAGACCGGCTCGCCGCGAAAGGAGCCCCGGCGTTCCAGCGGCAGGCCGGCGGCGACCGCTCGCTCGAGTTGCTCCGCTCCGTTGCGGACGCCGGCGAGCTCGCTGGCCAGGGCTCCGGTCAGCCAGTCGCAGGTGCACGCCGCCAGCACGAACGAACGCAGGTCCGCGGCCAGGTTGTCGAGGACGTTGTCGATGAGGTATTCGGGCAGTTCGGGGATGGTGGGCCCGTCCGCCGGA
>CAZZGU010000112.1:0-8197 GCA_964653755.1 uncultured Nigerium sp.
GGGGTGGTCAGAGGATGACGACGGCGGCGTCGGCGACGCTGACCTCACCGGCCGCTGCAGCCCCAGCCCCCGCGCCCCCCGCACCGCTGGCTCCGGGTGCACTGCTGGCGGGGAAGCCGTAGGACAGGTTCGTGGCGGGGGCGAAGTCGACGGGATCGTCGCCGGGCGGCGGCCCGCCCGGGTCGCCGGGGTCGGACGCGGCGTGGGCGGCGTGGGCGGCGCGGTGGGAGTGGCGGGAGGCGTAGGCGTAGTCGGGGGGGTAGGTGTTGTGGCCGACGCCCATCTGGTTGGTGAGGTCGGCGCCGACGCTGGCGCCGGTGCCGCCGACGGCGGTGATCACGCCGAGCCCGCCGGCGATGGCGCCGCCGAGGGGTCCCAGCACGCCGAGGCCTTGGCTGGTGGCTTGGGTGAAGCGGCTGCTGGTCGCGGCGGCGGCGCCGTCTTCGCCGGAGCTGCGGCCGTGCGCGTCGGCGTCCGTAGCCGAGCCAGAGCTACCGCCGCCTTGCAGGGCACCCTGGATTCCGCCGACCGCCGCGAGGGTGGTGCGCATCGCGGCCCCGGAGGCGGTCATGGGGTCCACGAAGGACAGCAGCTTGAACAACGCCAGGGGCGACACGGTCGCCACGCAGATCAGGATCACACCGGGGACGGCGGTGCCGATCGCGCCGGTGAGGGTGGTGGCGTCCCCGACCGCGACCCCGGAGGTGTACTGGACGCCGACCCCCAGCACCAGGACCATCATCACCGGGGCGAGGGCGGCGGCGTGGAACCAGCGCATGCTCTTCCAGAACCAGGCCCGTCCGGTGTCGGACACCAGCCCGGCGGCGGCGATCGGGGTGGTGGCGACCAGGACGAGCAGGCTGGCTGCGCGGGCGAGCAGGACCAGGAAGTGGCCGATCGCAGCCAGCCACAGCAGCAGGCCGAGCAGGCCCAGCACGGTGGCGACGGTGCCGTCGACGATGTCGGCGGGCGTGAACGGTTGCCACGGCTCCCAGGCCTGGAAGGCGTCCACGTGGAGCAAAGACGACATGAGTGCGCGGGTCAGGCCGCCGGCGGCGGCCAGGACGGCGGCCGCGTAGGCGAGCCAGCCGGCCCACACGACGGTGAACTGGGCGAACCCGATCGCTACCCTGGCCAGGCTCTTGCCGTCGCGGCGGAAGGCGGCGACCCCGAGCTGGACCATGCCCATGATCAGCAGCAGGGTGCCGGCGATCCAGAAGGTGGTCTGGTACAGGTTGGTGCCGGCGCCGTCCTCGGCCAGGTCGGGGGTCAGCAGCAGGTCGGTGAACGTGAACGCCAGCCGCAGGATCCACAGGCCCGCGTTCCACAGGCCGACCATGGCGGCGGTCCAGCTGTCGGCGACCATCTTGGCGGCCGCGCCGGCGAGGTAGCCGAACGGGTCCAGGAAGTCACCCATCGCTGCCCGCCTCGGTCCAGGGCCGCCAACCGGCGGCGACAGCCAACTCGCTGCCCGGCCACACCGACGGGGCGCGGGAGGGTGGGGTGCCGGGGCCGACCAGCCACCGGTCGTGGTCCCAGATCATGCGGGCGCAGTGCCCGTACCCGATGCGCGCGTCGGCGGTGATGCTGGCCTGCACGTCGAGGAGCACGCACGCCAGCACCCAGTCCGGGCCGTCGGTGCCCTTCACCAGCCCGGCCGCGGGGGTGGCGGCGAGCAGCATCGACTCGTCGCGTTCGCCGGCGGTGGCACCGACCCGGGTCAGGAACGACTGCACGTGGCCGGTGAGTTCCCACGCGTCGAACGCGGGACCGCCGTCGGCGACCCACGCCTCATGCACACCGCGGGTGACCGGCATGCTCATCGCCTCGAAGACCCGTACCTCGAGGGCGGCGAGCTGGGCGACCGCGCCCTCGGGGGTGCGCGGGAAGCCGGTCCGGACGCCGGCGGCGCCTTCAGCGGTGGCGTTCGGGATCGCGATGGGTTCGGCGGGGGTGGTGGCGACGCCGGGGGTGTAGGCGTCCGCGGCCCGCACCCGCAACATGGGGGCTGCGGCTATCTGGTCGCGGTAGGCGTCGCCGCGCGCAGCACCGTCCGGGACAGCCGTCGTGGCGGACGCCGGCGGCCCGGCCACCCGGTCGGGGACCGCCAGGTCGGCGACGGCGAGCGCGAGGCCGACGAGCAGCACCACCATGGTGGTGGCGATGCCGGCGAGGGTGGCGAGCAGCCGCCACCGCGGCCACGGGGTGGGATGCGGGTCGGGCATCAGATGCAGCCCGACCCCATGAGGGCGGCCAGCATGCCGGGCAGGGTCAGGTAGGCGATCGCGGCCACGAACACGACCACCAGCGAGATCACCCCGACCCGGGAGGAGTGCGGCATGCCGAACAGGCGTCCGGCGACGACGGCGCCGATCCCGACCACGACGGCCAGCAGGAACAGCACGCCGACGGCCCACAACACGTTTCCGGTGATCTGGTCGACGTACTGGGCCGCGTTGCCCGGCGGTTGCGGGCACACCTCCAACACGATCTGCCTCATGCTCGGACTCCTTCCAAACGGTCCAGGACGATGCCGGCCGCGGCGAGCACCGGGGCCGGCAGTGGGGCGGGGGTGATGCCGTGGACGGCCAACGAGGCGTCCTCAGGCACGGTGACGACCAAGCCCTCGCCGTCGAGAGCCCGCGCGAGGGTGCCGAGGGCGGAGTGCAGGGCGCGGGGCCAGCGCTTGCGGGGCAGGCCCACGACCGCGGCGACCACGCGGCGTCCCGGACCCACCGTGGCAAGTTGGGTTTCCAGGCGGCGCAGCCCGGGGACCGTCGCCCGGGTCACGGCCACCAGCACGCGGGCGTCCGCCAACGCGCGGGCCCGCCAACCAGCCAGCGGGCGCCACCCGAGGTCGACGACGGTGAACGTCGGACCGTCGGCGGGCACGGGAACGGGCAGATCGTCGGTGGCACCCCACGCGGGGTCGCAGCGTTCGAGCAGCACGTCGCCGCGGGCGCCGCGCACCCAGCCGGAGGCGTCCATGCCGAGCTCTGTGACCGAAGCCGCCGCCAACCCGGACGCCGCCGCCGCACTGCACTCCACCACCCGCGCCGGGCCGCCCCTGCTGGTCGCCAACGCCACCGCCACCGTGGTGGCGCCCACCGAACCGGCGCTGCCAGCCACCAGCAGCACGCCCTCGTCGGCCGACGGCGTCCACACCCGGGCCCGGGCCGCGGGGAGCCGGCGGGAATCGGGGTGGCGGAACTCGCCGGCCTGGACCGAGCGCCAGGCGCGCTGCAACTCGTCCACGCTGACCGGGATCACGGCGCGTCCACCTGACGGGTGTCGACTGGCCGGGTGTGGTGCCTGAGCACGAGCGCGGCCCGCAGCTCCTCGCTGCTGCAGGCGGCCAGCCGCTGCTTGGCGTCCCGGCTCGCGCGCAGGATCCGGACGCCTTCGTGCAGGGCGTCCAGGCCCTCCTCCAACGCCAGCAGGGCCTCGGGCTCGCTGGCCGCCGCCTCGAACAGGCGCACCATCTCTACCGGATGTGTCACGTTTCCTCCTCACCTACCCCAAAGCCGTTTCGGGGGCGGCCGGCGCCCACCTCAAGGCGGGGATCTTGCATCGAATCGGACTCAGGCGGTGAGCAGGTACTGCGGCGCCTGCTCGACGAGGACGTCCAGGGCGCGGCGGGCGTGCCGCTTCACCGTCGTCCGCGACACCCCCAGGCGGCGGGCGACCTCGCCGACACCCTCATCGCTCAGCAACCCCAGCCCCGACCGGGCCGCGCACGCAGGCTTCGACGCAGCCACGTCCACCAGATGCAGCAGCAGCTCCCGCTCACGCACCGTGATCAGCCCACGGTCGCGGGCCCAGTCCAGGACGTCCAGCAACTCCTCGAACGCGGTCGGCTCCGGCTCACAGGAGACGGGCGCCAGCCAACCGTCGTCCAGCCAGCCGACCGGGGTGGTGACGACGCGGCCCTCACGGTTGGCGCCCAGCGAGGCGGCGTGCTCGCGCACCACCCGGGTCCGCAGGCCGCGGACGAGGTTGGCGGCGACCTTGCGGCGCTCCAACGGGAACGTCCGGACACACGCCCACAACTCCGAGGCCACCAGGTGGTCGATGTTGTCGGTCAACGTCCGGAACCGGAACGCCAACTCCGTGGCGGCCGGCAGGAACGCCCACGCCACCGCCTGGGCCGCCAACGTGTCCCGGCCCCCCGACGTCGACGCCAACCACACCAGCCCGTGCAGCACCGCGTCGGCCTCCAAACGGTCCGCTTGCCGCAGCCACACCCGCAGCCGGGCCGGCTCGTCCACCAGAATCAAGTCCGGGCGAAGAGCCGTCCACGCGGGCCACACAGCCGCGATCCGCTCGGGCAGACGGGGATCCAGACCCAACGCTGATTCGACGCTCATGGCATTTCCCTTTCGTTGTGCATTGACACAACAGAAAGGGATCAAGCCGCTGTCCCCGAGAATGTCCCCGGGACATGTGGAAAACCAGAAACACATCCACTGATCTGCGCCCAACCCTTGACAAGACGCGAGATCTGCGCTTGTCAGATGGTGGGGACATGCGGACAATCAATGTCCCCTAAGCGGCATCTCACATGGTGGATTGCCGGAATCTGGGACTTGGGCGGATCATCGGAACATCGCGTCCCGACAATGTCCCCGGCTCGAGCAACAATGTCCCGACCTCGAAGCTCAACAACGTCCGCGAAAAGCCAGGACAACTCCCTCGCGGCAAGACCGCAGCGGTCGCTCCGGGCAGGTCCTGGCAATGGCGAGCGGCAGCGATGACGGTGTGGTGCGGATCTGGAAACCGGACACCGGACGACGGAGGCCACCCTCACGGGTGACAGCGACTACGTGAACAACCTGGTGGGCCTCGGACGGGTCCTGGCTGGCCAGCGGCAGCGTTGACGGGACAGCTCAGGTCTGCGACCCGGTCGGCCGAACCCTGCAACCGACTCACGGGCCGTCACCGACTACGTCACGGCATTGACATCGGTGGGCGCCCCGACGGCCCATGGCCTCGCCAGCGGTCATCGATCCGACAATGAACGTCACCGATCCTCCCGGCTGATGAACGGCCGCATCGCTCAACCGCCCAGAGCCGGAGCCCCCTGTCAATGGTCGTGACAGCTCGCTCATGCCCAGAGGCGGGCGTTCGCAACCCCAGGCGCGCCGCCGGTTGCGTGCCGGCAATGGGATCCGAGAGTGGAGCAAGGGCTGCTATTCGGGGTTGCGTTCTCCGCGCGGCAGGGTCCGGACCCGGAGCCCGCGTGACGCCCGCCACAGCGTGTGTTCCCGGGAGATCGCTTCCTCCGACTCGCCGACGAAATCCGCCCAGTCCGTCTCATCGGTCACGAACGTTGCCTCCGACAGCACCATGGACAATTCCTGCGCTGTGATCCCGTAGGCGGTGGCGAGGGTTTGGTACTGCTTCGCCTGTGTCCATGCGGTGGCAGTCGCGGCAAGGGCTGCGAATACCCCGATGAAATCGAAGGAGATGTCGGTGAATGCCCAGACCGCTCCGCCCAACAGGCCGAGGAACTCGAACACAATGGTCGCGATGAGCCACTGATGGCCGCGTTGGGCGTTCCAGTTCTGCTTGCGGCTGTACCACTGCTCTTGCGATCGGATCCGCTCGGCCAGGTACAGTTCGCGGCGCGTCTGGAAGTCGGCGCGCCGGATGCTGCGCATGGCGTCGGTGATCTGTGGTCCGTGTGCCTCCACCCCTGTCAACTCCAGGTCGAGGCCGTTCAGGATTCCGGTGATCTCGCGCTGGAGGGTTCTGTCTGCCTCGGGGTCGCCGATGTCCGCGAACGACTCGCCTCTCACCATGTAGCGCCACGCGAGCGTCTTGACGGACTCGGCGGCCGCCCGGCCTTCGTACCAGGTCCGTTCTGGGCGATTGATCGCCACGTAGAGTTCAGCCGCCAGGGCAACGGCGAACAATCCAAGCGCGATCAGTCCCCCGACGTTGATGTCCGACACGGTCCAGGCGGTGAGCGTGGCGCCCGCCACGGCGCGGAGGAGCCCGCCGAGCCTCAGGCGCAGTGCCGCCAGGAACCGTCGCTGAGCGGTCTGGGAGGTGTGGCTGGCGCTGCGGTAGAGGAGGGGGAGGTCATCGCCGTTCAGGCTTACCGGTCAGGTCGTCTGGCCAGGAGGGTGCCGGCTCCCGTCCACCTGCTCGCTGGTCACCGGTTCGCCCGCTCACAGGCGATCTGCAAGAACTTGTCCCAGCCGGGTGGCAAGTGGCCCTGGGCGTCAAGGGCACGCATGAGGGCGCAGGCCTCTGCCCAGTGACTGGAAGCGGTCGCAGCAGCAGTTCCCCGGGCGAGGAGGGACGTCCCGGCGTCGTCCAGCAGCGACGCCAGCCTGTACAGGCTCACCACAAGGTCGGACTGCGCGTCCAGCTTGGTGGGCATGGCCTTGGCCAGGCCCCGGGCGATGGTGAGGGATTCCTCGTACAACGCCAGGGCGGCGGCCGGGTCGGTGCGTTGCCGCAGGCGGGCGACGTCGTTCAGGGAGGCCGCCACGTCGCGGGCGGCGTCCAGGTTGGTGGGCATGGCCTCAGCCAGGCCCCGATGGTGGTCCAGCAGCTGGTCGGCCAGTTGTTCCACGGTCCCGTCGACGACGTATCGGGCAAGCCGTCGGATGGCGTTTCCGACGGCAGGAATGATGTCGGGGTGCGTTCGCACTAGCGGCAGAGCGGCGTGCGTGAAGACCGCCCATTCCCATCCTGCGACGGATTCACCGCGCGTGATCGCTTGCCCGCGGGCGGCGAGGTGCCCGGCCACGGCATCCGCTGCTGCGTCAGCGTGCTGGGAAGCCTGGAGGTGGGCGGCGACCATGCGGTGCATGCGGGCCAGGTCGTGGTGTTCCCCAGGGGTCAGGAACCGCAGGCCTTCCAGCCGGCGGCGGACCGCGGGCCACGGGTCCTTCTCGTCGGTTAAGACAAGGCTGGGGAACCTGTTCTGTGCGATCGCCTCCAGCCACGGCCAGGGGACCTCCTCCGGCGGAAGGCAGGCCGCCGCCCTCAGTACGAAGCCTGCCACCTCGTCCAAGCTGCCGAGTTGGGCGGACAACACCACCGACAACAAACCCTCCTCATGCAGCATCGCCTCCCGCACGTCGTCGGTGACATGGTGATCCGTCAGCCCGAGCCCCTGGGAACGCAGCCAGGACAGGTACCGAGAAGGGGCCACGTCCGGGTTGACACCCAAATAGACGGCGACCTGCTCCACCGCCAACGTGAACCCACCCAACAACTCCACAATCTCCCGCGCCGCGTCCTCCTCCTCACCGGAGACGAACTCCGGATACCGACCCTCCCGGTCCCTGGGCAGCTGATGCCAGCGAATCAACTCCAGGGCGTCCTCGGGGTCCAGCGCATCCACCGGCACGAACGCCAAACCACGCCGCTGCGCCAACTGGTCCTCCCCCAACCGGGTGGTCGCCACCACCCGCACCACATCGCGGGCGGGGAGTTTCCCGATCTGGGTCGCCGACAACAGCCGTGGATCGTCGACGTTGTCGAGGATGAGCAGGGCGTGGCAGCCCGTCCCATCAGCGTCGTCGGGACCCTGGCCCGTCGTCGCCAGCCGCGCCAAGTGGGCCAGCACCCCGCGGCCCGCCAACTGCGGATCCGCTTCCTCCGCCGGGGTCCGGGTGTAGCCCAACTCTGGGGCCACCGCGAGTTCACCCACCAAGGCGAGCAGGTCGGTCTTGCCCTCCGCGGCCAGCGACCACGCCCCACCGCGGTAATGGTCCGCGGACGCGTGCGCGTACGCCACGGCAAGCTCGGTCTTCCCGAGCCCACCCAGACCGTGCAGCGCCGTCACCACCCCCACCTGACCCAAGGCCACCTGCTCATGCAGCCGCCGCCTCTCTCCGTGACGACCCACGAACGTCGCCGACGGACGACGCACATTCCCGCTCACCGACTGGGCGCGGCGCGCCCGAGCCAACCGGTCCCACACCCGGTCCCCCAGGTCACCCAACCGCGCGGCCACCTCCGCTTCCAGCAGCGCCTCCGCACCGCGGGGGAACCACGGCTGCAGATCGATGTGATGATGGCGGGTCACCTCCTCGCGCCAGCGAGCATCCACCCGCGGGTCAGAGCCACCAACCTCCACGAAGTAGACCACCGCGATCGGGTCGCCGCTCACCGGGACCCGGGCCTGCATACGCAGGTACTCCTCAAACTCCCACCTGCAGTACGCCGAGCCGTAATA
>CAZZGU010000113.1:0-8151 GCA_964653755.1 uncultured Nigerium sp.
CGCCGACGAGGACTCCTACGTCCACTACGTCGAAGGCTGCACGGCGCCGATCTACAAGTCCGACTCGTTGCATTCGGCGGTGGTGGAGATCATCGTGAAGAAGGGCGCCCGCGTCCGCTACACGACGATCCAGAACTGGTCGACCAACGTCTACAACCTCGTCACCAAGCGGGCGATGTGCGAGGCCGGCGCCACCATGGAGTGGGTCGACGGCAACATCGGCTCCAAGGTCACCATGAAGTACCCGGCCGTCTACCTCATGGGCGAGCATGCCCGCGGCGAGACCCTGTCGATCGCGTTCGCCGGCGAGGGCCAGCACCAGGACACGGGATCCAAGATGGTCCACGCCGCGCCCCACACCTCGAGTTCGATCATCTCGAAGTCGGTGGCGCGCAACGGCGGGCGGGCGTCCTACCGGGGGCTCGTCCAGGTTCAGCCCGGCGCGCACCACTCGGCGTCCTCGGTGAAGTGCGACGCGCTGCTGGTCGACACAGTCTCCCGGTCGGACACCTACCCCTATGTCGACGTCCAGGAGGACGAGGTCTCCATGGCCCACGAGGCCACCGTGTCCAAGGTGAGCGACGAGCAGTTGTTCTACCTGATGTCGCGCGGCATGGGGGAGGACGAGGCGATGGCCATGATCGTGCGAGGCTTCGTCGAGCCGATCGCCCGCGAGCTGCCCATGGAGTACGCCCTCGAGCTCAACCGCCTGATCGAACTCCAGATGGAAGGGGCCGTGGGCTGAGCCCGCGGAAAGGAACCGACAGTGACTGTGACTGACGTGCCAAACGTGGCCGAAGCGATCGAGACCGTCGCCTCGCACCTGCACCCGCGGGGCTCCTTCGACGTCGACGACCACCCCGTGCCCTCGGGCCGCGAGGAGGTCTGGCGGTTCACGCCGCTCCACCGCATCCGCGCCCTGCTCGACGACGTCCCGACCGACGACGGGGCTGTGACGTACGGCGTCCGCGTTCCCGCCGAGGTGACCGTCGGCACGCTCGCGCCCGGCCAGGCCCCGCGCGGCACCGTGCTCGAGCCCCGCGACCGGCCCTCGGCCATCGCGTCGGCCCGGACGCCGGAGGCGCTCCACCTGCGGGTGCCGGCCGGGTTCGAGGCGTCCGAGCCCCTGCACGTCGACATCACGGGGGGCCGGACGCCGCTCCGCGCCAATTCGCACGTGGTCGTCGAAGCGGGCGCGCACTCCAGCGCGATCCTGGTGCTCAACCACACGGGCTCGGCCCGCTTCACCGGGAACGTCGAGGTCGTGGTCGGCGACGGCGCGCACCTCACGGTCGTCAGCGTCCAGGACTGGGCGGACGACGCCGTGCACGCCGGCCAGCACGAGGCCCGCCTCGGCCGCGACGCGACCTACAAGCACATCGCG
This sequence comes from uncultured Nigerium sp., assembly GCA_964653755.1. Lineage (GTDB taxonomy): Bacteria > Actinomycetota > Actinomycetes > Propionibacteriales > Propionibacteriaceae > Propioniciclava. The sequence goes on from CAZZGU010000113.1 coordinate 1,385, forward strand.
GTTTCGTTCGGCGGCGACCTGGTGCGCCTTCACAGCAACGTGTCGTACGCGGGCCCGGGCGGGAACGCCCAGCTCTTCGGCCTGTACTTCGCGGACGCCGGCCAGCACCTCGAGCACCGCCTGTTCGTCGACCACGACGCGCCGCACACGACCTCGAACGTCGACTACCGCGGCGGGCTGCAGGGCCAGGACGCCCACTCGGTCTGGGTCGGCGACGTGCTGATCCGCAAGGTGGCCGAGGGCATCGAGACCTACGAGTCGAACAAGAACCTCGTGCTCACCGACGGGTGCCGGGCCGACTCGGTGCCCAACCTCGAGATCGAGACAGGCGAGATCCTCGGCGCCGGCCACAGCTCCACGACGGGCCGCTTCGACGACGAGCAGCTGTTCTACCTGCAGTCGCGCGGGATCGACGCCGTCGAGGCCAAGCGCCTCGTCGTCCACGGGTTCTTCAACGACATCATCCGGCGCATCGGCATCCCGCAGGTGGAGGCGCGGATGCTGCAGTCCGTCGAGCGCGAGCTCGAGCTGAGCGTCGGCGTCCGGCAAGGGGTGGAGCAGTGAGCTATCTGAGGGCGTGCGCCGAGGCCGAGCTCGTCGTCGACCGGCCGCTCAGCGTCGACGTCCGCGGGACGCTCGTCGCGATCGTGCCGACCGACACGGGCGTCTTCGCGATCCGCGACGAGTGCAGCCATGCGCGCATCCAGCTGTCGGAGGGCGAGGTTGAGGACTGCACGATCGAGTGCTTCGCGCACGGGTCCCGTTTCGACCTGCGCACCGGACGCCCCCTCGACCTGCCCGCCACCGCCCCCGTCCCCGTCTACCCCGTGAAGATCGAGGGCGGCGACGTCCTCGTTGACCTCGACCACCCTCTCGTTCAGGAGCCGTGACCCCATGTCCCTTGTCATCAGCAATGTCCACGTCGACGTCGAGACCGAGTCCGGTCCGAAGGAGATCCTCAAGGGGGTCAACCTGACGATCAACCCGGGCGAGGTCCACGCGATCATGGGCCCGAACGGGTCGGGCAAGTCGACTCTGGCCTACGCGCTTGCGGGTCACCCGCGCTACACGATCACGCAGGGCACCGTGACCCTCGACGGGACCGCGCTCAACGACCTGAGCGTCGACGAGCGCGCCCGTGCCGGGCTGTTCCTCGCGATGCAGTACCCGGTCGAGGTGCCGGGGGTGTCGGTGGCGAACTTCCTGCGCACCGCGAAGACGGCGCTGGACGGCGAGGCGCCCAAGGTTCGCACGTGGGTCAAGGAGGTCAACGCCGCGCTCGACCGGCTCGGCCTGGACCATTCGTTCTCCGGCCGCTCGCTCAACGAGGGCTTCTCGGGCGGGGAGAAGAAGCGCAACGAGATCGTCCAGCTCGAGCTGCTGAACCCGCGCTACGCGATCCTGGACGAGACCGACTCGGGGCTCGACATCGACGCGCTGCGGATCGTCGCCGAGGGTGTCAACCGCTACACCGGCCAGGGTGACCGCGGGCTCATGTTGATCACGCACTACACGCGGATCCTGCGCTACATCAAGCCCGACTTCGTGCACGTGTACGTCGACGGCCGCATCGTCGCGGAGGGTGGCCCGGAACTTGCCGAGCAGCTCGAGGTGACCGGCTACGACCGGTTCGTGAGCATGGCGAAGGCCGATGCCTGAGCCCACTCTCGCCGAGGGCCCGGGTTCCCCCCGCCGAGGGCCCGCGTTATCCGCGTCGAGGGCCCGTGTTCCGGACGCCGAGGGCCCGCCTTCCGCCCTCGCCGACCTGGTTCGGCCGGATTTCCCGGTATTCGAGCGGCTGATCAACGGGCACCCGTTGAGCTACCTGGATTCGGCGAACACCTCGCAGAAGCCCCGGCAGGTCGTCGAGGTGATCGCCGAGCACTACCTGCGCCACAACGGCAACGTCGCGCGCGCGATGCACACGCTCGGTGCCGAGGCCACGCAGGCGTTCGAGGGCGGCCGCGCGAAGGTGGCGGCGTTCCTCGGCGCGCGGCCCGAGGAGGTCGTCTACACCAAGAACGCTTCCGAGGCGCTGAACCTGGCGGCTCACGTGCTGGGCCAGCACCTGCGGCTGGGTCCCGGCGACGAGATCGTGGTCTCGGTGCTGGAGCACCACAGCAACATCGTCCCGTGGCAGCTGCTGTGTGAGCGCACGGGGGCGACGATGCGGTGGTTCGACATCACCGCCGACGGACGCCTCGACCTCGCGAAGGCCGAGGCGGAGGGCCTCATCAACGAGCGGACGCGCGTGGTTTCGCTGGCGTGGCAGTCCAACGTGCTGGGGACCGTCCTGCCCGTCGCCGACGTGGCGCGCCGTGCCCACGCGGTCGGGGCGGTCATGGTGGTGGACGGGTCGCAGGCGGTCCCGTCGATGCCGACCGACCTGCGTGCCCTGGGCGCCGACCTGCTGGCGTTCACCGGGCACAAGATGCTGGGCCCGACGGGCATCGGCGTGCTGTGGGGCCGCTACGAGCTGCTCGAGAAGCTGCCGCCGTTCCTGGGCGGCGGCGAGATGATCGAGGTCGTCACCATGGAGCGGACGACCTATGCCCGGCCACCCGCGCGGTTCGAGGCGGGGACGCCGCCGATCGCGCAGTCCGCGGGGCTGGGGGCGGCCGTGGACTACCTGATGGGAGTCGGGATCGAACGCATCGCGGCTGCCGAGCACGCCGTCACGGCCTACGCGCTGGCGGCGCTGCAGGGGGTCGAGGGGCTACGCATTCTGGGGCCGACCGAGGCCGTCGACCGTGGGGGAGCGATCTCGTTCACCTTGACGACGCCGGGTGGGCTCGACGTGCATCCGCACGACACCATGCAGTTCCTCGACAGTCGCGGGGTTGCGGTACGGGGCGGGCATCATTGCGCGCGTCCGCTGCACCAGCGGCTGGGGATCCAGGCGTCGACGCGGGCGTCCGTCTATCTGTACACGACGCTGGCTGAGGTCGACCGGCTCGTGGACGCGCTGAACTACACGCGCGACTTTTTCGGGGGTGTCCGATGAGTGTGGAGCAGATGTACCAGGAGATCATCCTGGACCACTACAAGGAGAAGCATCACTCCGGGCTCCGGGAGCCCTACGAGGCGCAGGTGACCCACGTGAACCCGACGTGCGGGGACGAGATCCTGCTGCGGGTGCACCTGGACGGCGAGGTGGTCGCGGACGTGAGCTACGACGCCGTGGGGTGTTCCATCTCGCAGGCGTCGACGTCGGTGATGAGCGATCTCGTGATCGGGCGCACGATCGACGAGGGCCTGGCGCTGGCGTCCGAGTTCACGGAGATGATGCACGGCCGCGGCGAGGTGGAGCCCGACGAGGACACTCTGGAGGACGCCATCGCGTTCGCGGGGGTCGCGAAGTTCCCGGCGCGGGTGAAGTGCGCGCTGCTGGGGTGGCTGGCGTGGAAGGACGCCGTGGCGCAGGCGTTGGCGGCGAGGCCGGTCGAGACGTCGGTCGAGCGTGTCGAGACCCCTGCGCCGGTCGAGACCACGCGCGACGAGATGAAGGAGAACTGAGATGAGCACCGAACCTCGCCCGTCCGACCTGGTGCGGGACACCTTCCCCGACGCGGGGCCCGGCGCGCCGGCGTCCGGGGTGGTGACGGAACGGCCGAGCATCGACGACCTCGAAGAGGCGATGCGAGACGTGGTCGACCCCGAGCTCATGGTGAACGTGGTCGACCTGGGGCTGGTGTACGCGATCCATCTGGATGAAGAGAACAACTGCACCGTCGACATGACGTTGACCTCGCCCACATGCCCGCTCACGGACCGGCTCGAGTACGACACGCACATGGCGCTCGAGGGACTTGTGAACTCGGTGACGATCAATTGGGTCTGGCTGCCGCCGTGGACGCTGGACAAGATCACCGACGACGGGCGCGAGCAGCTGCGGGCGATCGGGTACAACCTGTAGGTCCCGCCCGTCGAGGGCCTGCCTTACGCCCGCCGAGGGCCTGCGTTACGCCCGTCGAGGGCCTGCGTTACGCCCGTCGAGGGCCCGCCTTACGCCCGTCGAGGGCCCGGGGTCTGCGTGTTGCCACGCATCACGCGCTCTCCGGGTCTCCGCGCTTGACTGCGCTGGTCGATCACGGCGGGGCGAAGAAGGGCAGGGGCTTCCGGAGCTGAAGGGCACTCCTGTCGAGCGACAGTGGTGTGGACGCCTGCGAGTCGGCCGGTCCGCCCTGTGGATGAAGGCGGTGGTCACCGCCGGCAGGGGAGATACTGGAGGCACCCTTACCCCCAGGAGGATCCCGATGGATCGAGCACGTCCTGCTCCGCTCTTGGCCGCCCTTGTGGCGGCGTCGTCTCTGACCGTTGGGTGTACGAGCACCCCTGCCGCGACGTCCACACCGACACCGACGCCGACGTTCACGTGCACGCCAGAAGCCGGCGGCGACGGCTACCCGTGCACCGAGGCCGACTACCAGGCCATGCGCGCCAAGGACGCGCTGTATGCGGAAGCTGAGGCTGTGTACCGACGCTACTTCGAGGAAACCGCCCGCCATCAGGTGGATTACCGCGTCGCGGAGATCACGCCCATCATCGAGGAGACGACTGCGGGGCCGGCGCTGGCCGTCATCAAACTCGACTACGAAGCGCTGAGCGAGGAGCAGGTCACCGCCACTGGAGGTATCCCCAGCCTTGTCTGGGTGCGACGAAGCCCGGGCTTCGAGAAGGACGGATCGGCCGTCGCGATGGAGACGTGCGTTGACAGCAGCCATCTAACTGTATTTGCAGACGGCCGAACGGTAGGGAACGGAGCCGTCACGAAGACGCGTGAGTACTTCGTTCGCCTCGATGGGGTGTTGAAGATCTGGACCAGCGAATCCCTGGCGGGCGACAAGTGCTGAAACGGGTTGCTCTTTCCGCTCTCTGTGCGGCCCTCTTCTCTTTGCCGGTCAGCAACGCGCCGAGGGCCTCGGCTGAATGCCTGAAGCTGGACGTGGAAACGCAGCAGGTGGTCACTTACTACGATCCAAGGACCGGCACTGTGTCGACTCAGGTCGAGACTCGGAGGATTCGAGTGCCGAATCCGAACTGCTCGCCGAAGTCCGCTACCAAGGCGGCCGCCCAGGCCCCTGCGCCCGTCGACCCCCGACTCCCCGCGAACGCGGTGCTGGTGTTGAACAAGCCGTCGATCGTCCTGCCCGAGTGCTGGATCGGCAACTGGTACATCTGCACTGCCCCACTCCCTGGACAGCCCGCCCGACCGGCGCCGCCGACGCGCGCGGAGGTCGAGTCCGTGGCAAGGTCGCTGCTTGGCCGGCTTCAGATTCCCGAGGCGACGCCGTTCATTGGTCCGGATCCTGCCGTCAACGAGTGGGGCATGGCGGTCGTCGGGTATCCGCTCTGGCTGTGGACTCCGGCCATGGCTCCCCTGTCCACAACCGTCAGCGGGCAGGGGCTGACCATCGCGATGGCCGCGCAGCCCGTAGCCGCGACCTTCTCCATGGGCGACGGCCGCAGCGTGACGTGCGCGTCCACGCAGCCCTATCCGGCGGGGACGACCCCGGGGACCCCGTCACCCGTGTGCGGCCACGTCTACGAGTCCCCGTCTCTGCCCAAGGGCACCTACACCGTCACGGCCACCACCCAGTGGTCTGTCGCGTGGTCTGCGCTCGGCTACTCCGGCACGCTTCCCGTCAGCCGGACGGCCTCGCGCCCGCTCCCCGTGGGCGAACTTCAGGCGGTCGTGGTCGGCCGATCCGCTCGAAACCCGGGCCCTCGACACGAGTAACCCGGGCCCTCGGCGGGCCCTCGGCGGGATCAAGGCGGGCCCTCGGCGGGACTAAGGCGGGCCCTCGGCGGGACTAACCTGCTGCTTTCATGAGGGTGGGGTCCTGACGGCGGTTTAGAACAGGGAAAGTGCCTCCTGCTTGGGATAATGCGATTGCTGAAGTCGTATCGGTCCCAAGCTGGAAGGCACTTTCAACGTGAAGCTTACCGCCGCGTATCCCCAACCCCGCCACGACGCCGGAGCCACCCGGGTCGTGGGCCAGGCCGGCGGCATGCTGCTGACGAAGACGGCGGTGGTGACCGGCCTCACCCACGGCTTGTCGAAGTCGTTGGGACGGTGGCGGAAACCGTTCGCGACCCACGACCCGGGCAAGATCGTGTCCGACCTGGCGATCACCCTCGCTCTGGGTGGGGACTGCCTCGCCGACGCGGCCCTGCTCCGCAGCGAGCCGGCCGTGTACGGGAAGGTCGCTTCGGATCCGACCGTGTCCCGGCTGATCAGCCTGCTCGCCGCCGATGCCCCACAGGTGTTGAAAGCGATCGATACGGCCCGTGCTGAAGCTCGGGCTCGGGCGTGGTTGCTGGCCGGTGAGCAGGCCCCCAACCACGCCGCCAGCGTGGAGCAGCCGCTGGTCGTCGACGTCGATGCCACCTTGGTGACGGCGCATTCGGACAAGGAGCACGCGAAACCGACGTTCAAGAAGGGCTACGGGTTCCACCCCTTGTGCGCGTTCGTCGACCACGGCCAAGAAGGCACCGGGGAACCGTTGGCGATCCTGCTCCGCCCCGGCAACGCCGGCTCCAACACCGCCACCGACCACATCACCGTCCTCCGGCAAGCCTTCAAGCAGCTGCCTGGCCTGCCCGCCACGCGGCCCGGGAAACGCGTTTTGGTCAGGGTCGATGGTGCCGGGTACAGCCACGACCTGCTCAACTGGCTCACCGGCCAACGGGTCCAGTACTCGGTCGGCTGGACCCTGCCCAGCGACGCCGGCCTGTTGATCGAGAAGATCCCAGACCGGGTGTGG
>CAZZGU010000114.1:0-688 GCA_964653755.1 uncultured Nigerium sp.
CACCGGGATCTTCTCCCAGCCGGTGAGCACGTCGAGTTTGGTCAGGAAGAGGTCGGTCACGCCGTTGTAGGTCGCCGCGGCCTCCACGACCAGAGGGTCGAACCAGCCGCAGCGGCGCGGCCGTCCGGTCGTGGTGCCGAACTCGGCGCCCGCCGCCCGCAGACGGTCGCCGGACTCGTCGAGCAACTCGGTCGGGAAAGGCCCCTCCCCCACCCGCGTGGTGTAGGCCTTCGCGATGCCGATGATGCGGTTGATGCGCGTCAGGCCGACGCCGGACCCCGTGCACGCGCCGGCTGCGATCGGGTTGGACGACGTGACGTACGGGTAGGTGCCGTGGTCGATGTCGAGGTGGTGCGCCTGAGCACCCTCGAACACGACGAGGTCGCCACGCTCGAGCGCGTCGTTCAACTCGCGCGCCACGTCGCGGATCATGGGCCGGACGCGGTCGGCGAAGCTCAGCAGGTGGTCCGCCACCTCGGTCGCGTCGAGCGGCATCTGGTTGTAGACCTTCACCAGCAGGTGGTTCTTCTGCTTGAGCGCGGCGTCGACCTTGTCCCTGAGGAGTTGCTCGTCGAGCAGGTCCTGGATACGGATGCCGATGCGGTTCACCTTGTCGGCGTACGCCGGCCCCACCCCGCGGCCCGTGGTGCCGATCTTTTCCTGGCCGGCGCGGCCGCGTGCGGCTTCG
>CAZZGU010000114.1:698-8084 GCA_964653755.1 uncultured Nigerium sp.
GGGGCGATGATGTGCGCGTTCGCAGAAACGATGAGCCGCGACGTGTCGATGCCGCGCGCGGTCAACGCGTCGATCTCTCCGAACAGCACCTCGAGGTCGACGACGACCCCGTTGCCGATCACCGGGACGCCGGGATTGAGGATGCCCGACGGCAGCAGGTGCAGCGCGTACTTCTCGCCGTTGACGACGAGCGTGTGCCCGGCGTTGTTGCCGCCCGAGTAGCGGACGGTGTAGTCGACACGGTCACCCAACTGGTCGGTGGCCTTGCCCTTGCCCTCGTCGCCCCACTGCGTCCCGATCACCACGATGCCCGGCATGATCTTCCCCTACACACAAAGACAAGCCCGACCGTAAGGGTCCGGGCTCTTACCAAGCGCTGATCCTACCGTGTCGGCGAGGTCCTGCAGCAGCCGGCGGTGACGAATCGCGCGACTGACGATCCGTTCCCACGGGGACGTCACAGCGTGAGGGGGCGCGTGGTCGCGAGCTCGACGTAGGCCTCCTCGGACGCCTCGAGCAGGAACAGGACGCAGCGTTCGTACTCGGCCTGCTCGCCGATCCGGCGGGCGGCGCAGGCCAGCGCCCACAGCGACCGCAGGAACCCGCGGTTCGGACCGTGCGACCACGGGATCGGCCCCCTCCCCCGCCAGCCGGCCCGCCGCAGCGCGTCCAGTCCTCGGTGATACCCGGTGCGCGCGAACGCGTAGGCGCTCAGGTCCCCCTCGCGGGTGCGCGCCGACAGCGACCCCTCGGCGAGCAGCGCCCACACCACCGGCGACGCGGGGTGGGCGGCGACGACGTCGAGGAACCGCTCGCGCCCATGATCCATCAGCTCGGCCAGGGCCGGATCGTCCGGCAGGAGTGTTGCGGACGGGGGTGTCGCCAGCAGCAACGAGTGAGCTTGTGAGGCCATGACGCCCAGCGTAGGGGCGTCATGGCTGCTGGCCCGGGAGGGCACGACGAGGGGATACTCAGTCGGCTCTCAGGGGCGACGCCGGAATGTGCCCGTGGGCCGCCTCCACCGTCGCCGAGAGGAGGGCCGGAAGGGACGCGCGCACGGCGTCCGACAGGACGAGCCCGACCGAGACATCGGCCGGCTCCACCCCCACGACGACGATCTCGGGCGGGCTGATGTCGAGCAGCGCGAGCGCTCCCAGCAGGGCCTCGACGCCGGCCTGATGCACCGACAGTGGCTGTCCGAAGATGCGGGCGACGTCAGCTCCGCGCCAGGTGCCCACTGTCCCGGGAGGCGCACCGTGGGCGACGGCGTCCACGATGACGAGCCGCTCGACCCCGCGCAGGCGGGGGGCCAGGTCGAGGCCGAACGTACCGCCGTCCAGCACGACGGTTCCGGCGGGCAGCGCCTCGGGTCGGCCCGCCAGCGCCTGCACGACGTGGACGCCGACCCCGTCGTCACCCAGCAGCAGGTTGCCGACCCCGAGCAGCATCACGGTCGAGGCGGAATCTTCGTCCACTCAGACGACCTCGACCACGCAGAGGGGCTCGGCACCGTCCGGGGAGAGGACATGGACGGCGCACCCCATGCACGGGTCGAACGAGTGGACGGTCCGCAGGACCTCGAGCGGTTGGTGGGGGTCCGCCAAAGGCGTGCCCACCAGGGCGGACTCCCAGGCTCCCCGGTTCCCCGCCGCGTCCCGAGGCGACCCGTTCCAGGTCGTGGGCACGACAAGCTGGTAGCTCTCCACAGCGCCATCGTCGATGACCACCCAGTGTCCGAGAGCCCCGCGGGGAGCCTCGGTGACCCCGAAGCCCTGGACCCGGCCCCACTGGGTCCGCGCGGGAACCGTCGCCGCGATCGCGAGCTCGCCGGCCGCCTGGTTTCGTTCGAGCTGGGCGAGCCAGCTGTCCAGTTCGGCGGCCACGAGGTGGGTCTCGAGGGCGCGCGCGGCGAGCCGGCCCATCGTAGAGAACATCTCGGCGGGCTTCCGGCCGCCGGCGCTGGTCAGGAAGTCGTCGACGAGGTCCCGGTAGGCGGCGCCTCCCCCGGCGTACCCGATGAGGACGCGCGCCAACGGACCCACCTCGTAGGCTGCGGCGTCGTAGCGGGGCGCCTTGAGCCAGGAGTACTTCTCGGCGTCGCCGATCATCGTGTACGGCGGCTGCGGACCGGTGTAGTGCGGCGACGTGTCTCCCTCGAACGGGTGCAGGAGTTCCTTGTCGCCTTCAGCGTAGGAGTACCACGACCGGGCTACGGTCTCCGCGACGCGGTCCGTGTCGATGTCCAGGACGCGGTCCAGGTCTCGCCCCATGATCCGTCCGGCCGGAAACAGGAACGACGTCGACCCCTCAGCGGTGGGCAGGTCGCCGTAGCTGAGCAGATTGCCAATCCCCGCACCGACGCCGAACCATTCGCCGTACCGCCGGGCCAGCAGGGCCACGTCCGGCAGGAGCACCTGGTCGACGAAGCGCAGGGCCCGCCGCGCGATCTCCCGCATCGCGGCGAGACTCGCCGTGTTCACGCCGCCGTTGGCGTCGGCGGCGAACCAGGTCGCCATACCCCCCACGGCGTAGGTCTGGGGATGCGGGTTCTTCCCACCGATGTGCGCGTGGATCTTCACGATCTCCCGCTGGAACTCGAGCGCCTCCAGATAATGCGCGTAGAGCAGGAGGGACTCTTCCGGAGTGCAGCCGTAGGCCTTGTGCCCCCAGTACCCGCTGGCGAACGGACCCAACTGGCCCGAGGACGCGAGCGCGGCGAGCCGGCTCTTGACCGTGGTGAACCATTCGACGGAGTTGTTCTGCCAGTCGGTGTTCGTCGACGCGGCGAGCGACGCGGTGGCTTCCGGGTCGGCGTCCAGCGTGGCGGTGACGTCGACCCAGTCCGGCAGGTGCAGGTGGTAGAAGTGCACGACGTGGTCGTGTACGAGTTGAGCCCCTGACACCACGTTGCGCAGGATGCGGGCATTCGCAGGAATGACCACCCCGAGCGCCTGTTCGACCGCGCGCACGCTACTGATCGCGTGAACGTGCGTGCAGACCCCACAGACACGCTGGGCCAACATCCACACTTCCAGCGGGTTGCGACCCGCCATGATCCGCTCGACGCCGCGGAACATCGTGCCGCTGCTCCAGGCGTCCGTCACCTTGCCGCCGGACGTCTCGATCTCGAGGCGGAGGTGACCCTCGATGCGGGTCACGGGGTCGATGGCGTATCGGGTCATGCTGTCTCGCCTCCTGTGGTGATGTGGACGCCGGCGCTACCGGCTGCCGGACCTACCGGCCTCGGGACCGGCCGAAGCCCTGGCCGCCGCCCCCGCCCTGCGACTGGCCGGCCCGCGTCCGGATCGGACCGCCCGGCAGCACCTGGAGGAGTCCGCCGGGGACATCCCAGAACCCCTCGTTCACGCAACCGAAGCACGGAGCCCCGGAGGCGATCGGGAACGACGTCCCGCCGTTGAAACGCTGGGTCTCGCAGTTGACGTACGTCTGCGGCCCCCGACACCCCATCCTGCGGAGGCACCAGCCCTTGCGGTGCCCCTCGTCGCCCCAGGCCTGCACGAACCGGCCCTCGCGGAAGTGCGGCAGGCGTGGACACGTGGCGTGAATCTTGTCCCCGTAGGCGAAGTAGGGCAGTCCCTGGTCGTTGGTGTCGGGCCAGCGACCCCACGTGATGTAGTGAACGATCGTGTTGACAACGTTGAACGGGTTCACCGGGCAGCCGGGCAGCCGGATCACGCGCTTCGTCCCCGCCAGGAATTCCGTGACGTCCTGGGCCCCGGTGGCGCCGCCCGCCGCGGCGGGAAGGCCGCCCCACGAGGCGCATGTGCCGACCGAGAGCACTGATAAGGCGTTCGCAGCGGCCTCGCGGACCACGTCCGTGAACGCGTGGCCCCCCACCGTGCAGTAGGCGCCGCCGGCGCCCGTCGGGATGCTGCCCTCGACCACCAGCACGTAGCCACCGGCCGCGATGGTCTCGGCCTTGGCCTTCTCGGCGGCCTCACCGCTGCCTGCCATCAGCAGTTCGACGTAGTTGACAGAGAGGTGATCCAGCAGCAACTCGGTAGGCGTCGGCTTGTCCGTCCTGATGAGCGCCTCGATGTTGCCGTTGCAGTCCTGACCGTTGAGCCAGAGAACCGGGACGCGAGGCGCGGTCTCGAGCGCGTGGGCGATCTCCTGGGCGTACGGGACCTGCGGAAGCGCGAGTCCGGCTGCGACGAGCCCGCAGAACCGAAGGAAGGAGCGTCGATCCAGGCCGCCGCGATGCAGGGCACCGGCGACGCTGTCCGGGTGCGTCGCCCCGTTGTCAGGCACGGCGGTTCCGGAGCGGGGGGCGGCAAGAGCGCCAAGGTGCGGCATGGTGGCCTCCTCCAGGCGACAGGGCGGTGACGACCCCAGTCCACCTCATGACCTGAGCACTCGGCAACGGCTCCGCCCGGGCTTCACGGAAGCTTCACGGATCGGCGATCACCACCACCGAGTGCGCGCAACCCTCCACCAGCGCGGGCGGGACCCCGTCAACGTCAAGGGGCTCCCGCCGCTGCCGAGCAGCGACGGGAGCCCCTTGGGTGCGTGGTGAGGCCCGGGAGGGTCAGCCCTCGTGAGTGCCGACGGAGCCGAGATCCTTGCACGCCTGCACGATGCGCTCGCTCATGCCGTTCTCGGCGGCCTTGCCCCAGGCGCGGGGGTCGTACATCTTCTTGTTGCCGACTTCGCCGTCGATCTTCAGGACACCGTCGTAGTTGGCCAGCATCCAGCCTGCCACCGGGCGGGTGAACGCGTACTGGGTGTCGGTGTCGACGTTCATCTTGATGACACCGTAGGAAACCGCGTCGGCGATCTCCTGCGGGGACGAGCCCGAGCCACCGTGGAAGACCAGGTCGAACGGGTTCTCGCGACCGTACTGGGCGCCGACGGCAGCCTGGATCTCCTTGAGGACCTCAGGACGAAGCTTGACCGCACCGGGCTTGTAGACGCCGTGAACGTTGCCGAAGGTCAGGGCCGTGATGTAGCGGCCCTTCTCGCCCAGGCCCAGGGCGGCGGCGGTGGCGAGGCCGTCCTCGACCGAGGAGTAGAGCTTCTCGTTGATCTCCGCGGAGACGCCGTCCTCTTCGCCCCCGACCACACCGATCTCGACCTCGAGGATCTGCTTGTTGGCCGAGGTGAGCGCGAGCAACTCCTCGGCGATCTGGAGGTTCTCCTCCAGCGACACGGCCGAGCCGTCCCACATGTGCGACTGGAACAGCGGATCACGGCCGGCCTTGACGCGCTCGGCGGAGACGGCGAGCAGCGGACGGACGTAGGTGTCGAGCTTGTCCTTCGGGCAGTGATCGGTGTGGATCGCGATGTTGACCGGGTACTTGGCGGCGACCACATGCGCGAACTCCGCGAGGGCGACGGCGCCCGTGACCATGGTCTTCACGTACTGGCCCGACCCGTACTCGGCCCCGCCGGTGCTGAACTGGATGATGCCGTCGGAGCCAGCGTCCGCGAAGCCCTTGAGTGCGGCGTTCAGGGTCTGGGACGAGGTGACGTTGATCGCCGGGTAGGCGAACCCCTTCGCCTTGGCGCGATCGATCATTTCTGCGTAGACGTCGGGCGATGCAATGGGCATGTTCACTCCTGAGACGGACGGTTGCTGGTACAGGCCTATTCAACCAGCACGAGGCGGGAGCGTCGACAGCTGCCCGTCACGGATCCAGCGGAGTCAGATCGATACGCCAGCGCCCCCCCGACAACGCGCGGACCGCGGAATCGACAGTCCCCGGCTTCTGGGAGAGGTAGTCGAGCAGGACGTCGACACGACGACCGTCGCGGGTCTCGACGACCAGGGTCCCGGCGCGGCCGCGCCGGCCCGGGAGCGCCCGCAGGGCGCCCACCTCCGGCCAGGGAATCCAGGCCCCGTCCAGCAGGAGCCCACCGCGTCCGACCCCGAGGGCGACGCCCTCGTGTACACGTGCCAGGTCCGTCCGGGCGGCTCGCACCGACCACAGAGCGCGACCCAACGACGACAGCGGCCACAGGAAGCTCAGCCCCAGGAGCCACCAGGACCAGCCGCCGAGTTCATCGCGCCAGAACCACCACAGGGCGGCGACGATGGCCACGGACAGCCCCAGCGAGATGATCCGGGAGGTGCGCAGGCGTTTGGCGGCCGTCCAGCGCTCGAATGCAGCGGCCGGGTTGTAGAAGACGGCGTACTCCAGGGCACCGGGCGGAACGGCAGGTGCGGGCGCGTCCGGCGGCTGGGTCATGCCCGTCATGGTACGCGCGGGCCGGACGCCGCCCCCCGGCCGGCGTGCTGCAACGCCCAGTGGTACATCGCGATCGCCGCAGCGGCGCCCGCATTGATCGAGCGCGTCGAACCGTACTGCGTGATCGCGACGAGGCCTGCGCACGCGTCCACCACCTCGGCGGTCAGGCCGGGTCCCTCTGAACCGAAGACGAGGCAGCAGCGCTCGGGGAGCGTCGTGGACTCCAGGGGTTGGGCGCCGGGCAGGTTGTCCACGCCGATCGGCACGATGCTGCGTTCGGCCAGCCACGCGGCGAACCCGGCCACCGTCTCGTGGTGGTGCACGTGGAGGTAACGGTCCGTCACCATGGCGCCGCGCCGGTTCCAGCGCCGGCGTCCGAGGAGGTGGACGCCCGACACGTTGAAGGCGTTGGCGGTCCGCACGACCGAGCCGATGTTGAAGTCGTGCTCGAAGTTCTGGATCGCGACGTGCAACGGGTGGCGGCGGGTGTCGAGGTCGGCGACGATCGCGTCCACGCGCCAGTAGCGGTAGCCGTCGACGACGTTGCGCGCGTCGCCGTGAGTCAGCAGATCGGGGTCGAGGCGCGGGTCATCCGGCCACGGACGCGGGTGCGGCCCGACCCCCAGCCGGGGAACGGTGGGGTCGTCGGCGTCGGCGTCCGGGTGCAACTGCTCCATGCCGATGAGGGTAGTTGAGCCCGGAACGGTAGGCTGAGAGTCGTTATGACCAGAAAGGACGCCATGACGGACGACCGTGGGCTTGACCTCGACGAGAATGCCATCCGGCCCGACGCGGAGGGAGAGCTCATCGACGCACCTGACAGCGTTGCGGCGTGGCTCGTCCGGCTGCTCAAGGGCATCGCCATCGGGATCGGATTCATCCTGCCGGGCCTGTCGGGCGGCGTGCTCGCGGTGATCTTCAAGATCTACGACCCGATGATCCGGTTCCTGGCGAATGTGCGGCACAAGTTCGTCAAGAACGTCCTCTACTTCATCCCGGTGGGAATCGGTGGCGCCATCGGGGTGGTGCTCTTCTCGATCCTGGTCGCCGCCGCCTTCGGACGGTACGAGGCCGCCTTCGTCACACTCTTCATCGGCTTCGTCATCGGCACGTTCCCGTCCCTGTGGAAGCAGGCCGGGCGCGAAGGGCGCACGGGCAGACACTGGGGCATCCTGGC
>CAZZGU010000115.1:0-4892 GCA_964653755.1 uncultured Nigerium sp.
CTCCGGCTCCTCTGCGACGCCCAGAGCAACGCCGAGATCGCCCGCTCCCTCTACCTCTCCGAGTCGACCGTGAAGTCCCACATGACCGCGATCATGTCCAAGCTGGGCGTGACCTCCCGGCTCAAGGCCGTGATCCGGGCCTACGAACTCGAGCTCATCCCCCGCGACTGAGGTCGTCCCGACGGCAGCCAGGAGGGCACGCCATGGAGAACTACCGCCGCGTCAGCACCGGACACCCCGGCCTGGACGGAGTCGTCGACGAACTCCGGCTCGGCGACAACGTGGTCTGGCAGGTCGATTCGATCGCCGACTACCGCCTCGTCGTGGAGCCGTACGTGAGCCACGCGCTCGCCGAGGGACGCCGCCTCCACTACGTGCGCTACGCGCGCCACGAGCGCCTCGTGCCGGACGCCGCGGGCGTCCGTGTGTGGGTGGTCGACCCGGCGCAGGGGTTCGAGGGCTTCGCGACGGCGGTCCACCGGATCGTCGCGGACGCGGGCGTGGGCGCCTTCTTCGTGTTCGACTGCCTCAGCGACCTGCTCGACGTCTGGCACTCCGACCTCTCGGTCATGAACTTCTTCAAGGTGACCTGCCCGTTCCTGTTCGAGCTGGACACCATCGCCTACTTCGCCCTGCTCCGCAACGAACACACGTTCGAGACGATCGCCGGCATCCGCGGGACGACCCAGCTGCTGCTGGACCTCTACGACATCGACGGCAGCCTGTACGTGCACCCCCTCAAGGTCTGGGAGCGCTACTCCCCCGGTATGTTCTTCCCCCACCAGATCATCGGCGACGAGGCCCGCTCGATCACGTCCAGTGGCGCCTCGGCGGCGCTGTTCGCGAAGCTCAGCCGCAAGGTCGAGCCGCCGGAGCCCTGGGAGCGGCTGCTGCGCGAGGGCTGGGCGGCCCTGGCCGGCCCCGAGGAGCGCCGCGAGTACTTCAAGGAACTCCTCGTGACCCTGCTCCTCGGCGGACAAGGAGCGATGGGCGTCCTGTGTCGCCGCTACCTCACCCTGGAGGACCTCCTCGTCATCGCCTCCCGCGAGATCGGCACCGGAGCCATCGGCGGCAAGTCCGTCGGCATGCTCGTGGCCCGGGCGATCCTCGAACAGGAGCCCGACCACGACTTCGGTGCCCTGCTGGAGGCGCACGACTCCTACTACCTGGGCTCAGACCTGTTCTTCACCTACATCATCGCCAACGGCTGGTGGAAGATGTGGACCGAGCAGAAGTCCCCCGAGGGGTACTACTCCGCCGGCGAACGGCTGCACGGCCTGCTCGCCCACGGTGAATTCCCCCGGTCGGTCCGGGAGCGGTTCCTCCAGATGCTGGAGTACTTCGGGCAGTCGCCCATCATCGTCCGCTCCAGCTCGCTGCTCGAGGACAACTTCGGCAACGCCTTCGCGGGCAAGTACGAGAGCGTCTTCTGCGCCAATCAAGGGACGCCCGAGGACCGGCACCGGGCCCTGGAGGATGCCGTCCGGACGGTGTACGCCTCGGCCATGAGCGCCGAAGCGCTGCACTACCGCGAAGTGCGGGGCATGAAGGACTCCGACGAGCAGATGGCGATCCTCGTGCAACGCGTCTCCGGGGACCACCATGGCGACCTCTTCTTCCCGCACGCCGCGGGCGTGGGCAACTCCTCGAACCTCTACGTCTGGGACCCGACCGTCGACCCTGAGGCCGGCATGGTGCGCCTCGTCCTGGGGCTCGGAACGCGGGCCGTCGACCGCACCAACGTCGACTACCCCCGCATCGTGACCCTCGACAACCCGCATCGCACGCAGTACGAGCCCGAGGACGCCGCCCGCTACAGCCAGCACCAGGTCGACGTGATCAGCCTCGGCACCAACACGTTCACCAGCCTCCCGGTCGACACCGTCTCCCGACTGGACGTCCGCGCCGACTGGGGGCTCTTCCTGAGCCCGGACCTGCACCAGGTGCGCCGGCTGCGCGACCTGGGGCGTCCGGTGAAGTCCGTGCCCCGCGTCCTGGACTTCCACGGGCTGTTGTCCCGGACTTCCTTCGCGCCGACCGTCCGGTCGATGATGCGCACCCTCGAGGACGCCTACGCCTATCCGGTCGACGTCGAGTTCACGCTCAACATGGGCACCGACGGGGACTTCCGCGTCAACCTCGTCCAGTGCCGCCCCCTGCAGACCCGGGGCAACCCGACCGCCATCGCCCCGCCGAACCTCGACGACCCCGGCGAGGCCGTCTTCGCCACACGGGGCCACTTCATGGGCGGCAATGTGCGCCTGCCGCTGACGTACGTGGTGCTCGTGCGGCCGGAGGCCTACCTCGCGCTCGGCGAGCAGGACCGGTACGCGGTGGCGCGGCAGGTCGGCGCCGTCAACAAGCGCCTCAAGGGGGCCACGTTCCTCATCATGGGACCAGGGCGCTGGGGCACCACGACCCCGTCGCTCGGGGTTCCCACGCACTTCACCGAACTGTCGAACGCGTCCGCGCTCGTGGAGTTCACCTACGGACGCGGCAACTTCCAGCCGGAGCTGAGCTACGGGAGCCACTTCTTCCTCGACCTCGTCGAGTTCGACATCTTCTACGCGGCGGTGTTCGACGGCCAGGAGGGGGTCGTGTTCGACCAGGACCAGGTGGTGTCCCGCGAGAACCTCCTGAGCAGCTTCGACCCGGCCTCGACGCTGGCGCACGTCGTCCACGTCGCCCGCTTCGACGACCTGGTCCTGTCCTCCGACGTCCTGACCCAGCGGGCGGTGTGCCGCCGCGAGCCGGCGCGCCCCAGCCCGCACCCCTGACCGGCGTACCTCCACGCGTCCGATTTGCCACAATGGCCCTGTGACACCCGACCCGAGCCCGTCCGAACCCCTCCCCTTCGCGGAAGTCCTCAGCCGCGCAATCGCCGACCGCGGCCTCTCCCTGGAGCGTCTCCGCGCGCGCCTCGAGGCGGCCGGCGTCCCTGTCAGCATCGCGACCCTGAGCTACTGGCAGTCGGGACGGTCGACGCCGACCCGATCGCGGTCCTACCACACCCTCGTCGAACTGGAGCGCGTCCTCAACGTCGAGCCCGGGCTCCTCACGGGGATGACCTACAGCCCCGAAGGGCGGACGCTGCGCCAGTTGTTCGAGTGGCAGAAGGTGCTGCCCGCCCGCGAGCTCACCGAGCAGATCATCGAGGATCTCGGCCTCCAGACCCAGGGCCGGCTCTCACGCGTCATCAGCGAGGACATCCTCACCGTCGGCGCCGACCGCACCGAGTCGCACCAGTGCACCCGGACGATCTGGCGGGCCGAGCGGTCGGGCGCCCACCGGTGGGCGGTCGTCCTCGACCAGGACGGCGATCCCGCGGCCGACACCAGCGGGGTTCCCCAGATCACCCCCATCTTCGGGTGCCGGCTGGGCGAGGTGGTCGAGGTGCCGGGCCGGGCGCTCGTGGTGGCCGAGATGCGCGCCCTGCGTCCGCTCACCCGCGGGGAGATGTTCACGGCCGAGTACAAGATCACCTGGGCGCCCACGACGACACCGTCGTTCCGCGTCGAACGGTCCTGCCCCGAGTCGATCCGGGGGCTGGGCCTCGGCGTCCGCTTCCACCCGGACGCGCTCCCCACACGGGTCGAATCCCGCGTCCGACCCACCGCTGACGCGGACGCCGACCACACCGAGGTCACCCCCGTCCCGCTCGCCCACCACGAGGCCCAGATCATCAGGGTCGACATCAAGCCCGCGCTCTACTCGCTGCACTGGTCCTGGGAGTGACCCCGGGCACGGTCGGTCGGACGCTCTAGGCTTCCGTCATGCCGCTGCTGATGTTCGACCTCGACAACACGCTCGTCGACCGTGCGGGCGCCTACCGGGCGTGGGCCGCGTCGCTCGTCGCGGAGCGTGGCGTTGACCCCACGTCGCACCGGGGCTCGACGCTCGTCGACGCGATGGTCGCCGCCGACGGCGACGGGCACCGCCCCAAACCCGAGGTGGGGGCCGACCTGACGATCCTGCTGGGTCTGTCCCCGGCCGAGTCCGCCGACATCGTCCGGGTGCTACGGGCGGGCGTCGTCCGGCACCTCGCCCTCGCGTCCGGGTGCGCGGACGCCCTGCGCGCCACCCGCGCCGCCGGCTGGACGCCGTTCATCGTGAGCAACGGCGTCACGCGCCAGCAGGAGACGAAGATCCACGACCTCGGCCTGGACGCCCTCGTCGACGGGTGGGTGATTTCCGAGGAGGCCGGGGTCGAGAAGCCGGACCCGCGCATCATCCAGATCGCCTCCGAGCGCGCCGGCGTCCCCCTCACGGGAGCCTGGCTGGTCGGCGACTCCGCCGAGGCCGACGTGGCCGGGGCCCACGCCGCCGGCGTCCGGTCGGTGTACCTGCGGCGCGGGCGTCCGTGGACCGCGACGGTGCCCGAGCCCACCGCGTACGCCGACTCGCTGGCCGAGGCCGTTGCGATCGTCACGGGGCAGTAGCCGTGCCCGGGTTCTCGGAACTGGGGCACCGGCTCTACTCGTGGGCGGCCGCCGACGCCGACGCCCGCGGGATGGCCGAGCGACGTCGCGCCCTGATGTCGGGGCTGGCGGGCGTGGTGTGCGAGGTGGGCGGCGGCGAGGGACGCATGATCCCCCACCTGGAGGAGTCGGTCACGCGGTACCTGCTCGTGGAACCCGGGGCGGCTGCCAGGGCGGAGGCCGAGCGGGCGCAGGCCGAGCGGGGGATGCGCGGGTCGTCCGTGCGCGTCGAGGTGCTCGAGGGCGTGGCCGAGGCGCTGCCGCTGCCGGACCGGTCGGTCGACGCCGTCGTGACGTCGCTGGTGCTGTGCTCGGTGAACATGTGGAGAAGGCCCAGATAGTGGCCCAGCTCGTGGGCTATCGTGACGTTGATGTCAGTGGAGTTGTAGGAGTATCCGCTCTTGCCCTTGTCAC
>CAZZGU010000115.1:4902-8018 GCA_964653755.1 uncultured Nigerium sp.
CGTCGCTGGTGCTGTGCTCGGTGACGGACCTCGAACGGGCGCTGTCCGAGTTCCGGCGCGTGCTGAAGCCTGGTGGCGTCCTGCGGTTCTACGAACACGTCGTGTCGGAGCGCCCCGTCGTCGCACGGCTGGAGGCGCTCGCCGACCCGGCGTGGTCGCGATTCGCCGGCGGCTGCCGCCTCACCCGGGACACCCCCGCCGAGATCGAACGGGCCGGGTTCGTGATCACCAGCCTGGAGCGCTTCTCGTTCCGGCCGCTGCCCGTGCCACCCCAGGTGGCGCACGTCATGGGCGAGGCCCGGGTGGCCGGGCGCGGGGCGTGATGCTGATCCGGGCGGGGCGGGTGTTCACCGGCGAGCGGATCTTCGAGCCCGGACTTCTCGCGGTCGAGGGTGACCGGGTCGTCGCGGTGGGGGGTCTCGACAAGCTCGACCGGCATGGGGGGCTCGACCGGCGTGAAGGGCTCGACCGGCAGGGAGAGCTCGACCTGGGGGCGGCGACCGTGGTGCCGGGGTTCGTCGACGTCCACGCCCACGGCGGAGGCGGGGCGTCCTTCGGCGACGACCCCGACGCCGTGCTGGCCCTCCACCGGGCGCACGGAACGACCACGATGGTGGCCTCCCTCGTCACGCAGGCGCTGGACGTCCTCGAGGGGCAGGTCCTGTCGCTGGCCGCGCGCGTCGAGGCGGGCGCCCTCGCCGGCGTCCACCTCGAGGGGCCCTGGCTGGCCCCCCGCTACAAGGGGGCCCACCCGGCGGCACGCCTGCGTGATCCCGAACCGGGCGAGGTCCGCCGCCTGCTGGACGCCGGGAGGGGGACCGTCCGGATGGTCACGCTCGCGGTCGAGCGACCGGGGGCGACGGAGTCGATCCGGCTGCTGGCAGGACGCGGAGTCGTCGCAGCCCTGGGGCACTCCGACTGCGATCTGGCCACCGCGCGGGCCGCGATCGAGGCGGGGGTGCGGGGGGCGACGCACCTTTTCAACGCGATGCCACCGCTGACGCACCGGGCGCCGGGCCCCGTGCTGGCGCTGCTCGAGGACGAACGCGTGTGGCTGGAGGTGGTGCTGGACGGCGTCCACGTGGAGGCGTCGCTGGTGGCGTTTCTGGTGCGGCAGTTCCCGGACCGCGTCGTGTTCGTGACGGACGCCATGGCCGCGGCCGGCAGCGGCGACGGCGACTACGTCCTGGGAGACCTGCCCGTCGAGGTGCGCGGCGGGGTCGCGCGGGTCGCGGGGACGACGACCATCGCCGGCAGCACGCTCACGCTCGACGCGGCCGTCCGGAACGCGGTGGCGGCGGGGGTCCCGTGGCAGGACGCAGTGCGCGCGGCAACCGTCCTGCCGGCGCGGTACCTGGGGCTGGACGGCGTCGGCGTCCTGGCGGCGGGAGCGTGGGCCGACGCGGTCGTGCTGGACGAGGGGCTGGCCGTCCGGCGGGTGCTGCACCGGGGCCGCTGGGTGGGCTGACCGGGATCGCTGCAGGTGCCGCCGAAGCCGAGGAGATCAGGGACAACGTCGACGTCGAGGAGTACGTTCGGGGGCGCGGGATCTAGGGGGTTCTTCGTGATCATCGACCACACACTGGCCACGCCTCCGTACGAGCAGGTCAAGGAGCAGATCGAGGCGCTCAGGGCCTCCGGGGAGTACCCCGCCCACCACCGCCTGCCGACGGTACGTCAACTCGCGGCCGAGTTGGGGCTGGCCCCGAACACCGTCGCCCGGGCCTATCGGGAACTCGAGGCGTCCGGGGTCATCGAGACGAGGGGACGCCACGGCTCGTTCGTCACCGGCACCGCGCAGTCGTCCCGCAAGCAGGCCGTCGCGGCCGCCCGCGATTACGTCGCACGCGTGCACGACCTGGGGCTGACGGAGCACGACGCCGTCGACGTGCTGCGCGAGCTTCTCGCCGAGGGCCCGGGGTAAGTGGCATGTCGAGGGCCGGCGTCTATGCTCGAACGGCGTGAGGCTCCCGATCCCCTGGCCCGTCGAACCGATGCTGGCCCGCTCAGCCGCCGCCGTGCCCCAGCCGCGCTCCCCGGGCGAGTTCGTGTACGAACCCAAGTGGGACGGCTTCCGCTGCATCGTCCTGCGCGACGGCGCCGAGGTCGAACTCATCAGCCGGGGCGGCAAGTCACTCAACCGGTACTTCCCCGAGGTCCTGGACGCCGTCCGCGCCCTCCTGCCCGAGCGGGTCGCCCTCGACGCCGAACTCGTCGTCCGCAGCGGACGCCGAGGGCACCAGCACCTCGACTGGGAGTCGTTGAGCCAGCGGATCCACCCCGCCGAATCCCGGGTGGCCCGCCTGGCCGCCGAGACTCCCGCCGAGCTCGTCTGCTTCGACCTGCTGGCGCTCGACGACGTCGACCTGATGGCGCTCCCCTTCCGCGAACGCCGCGCCGCGCTCGTCGAGATCCTGTCGCACCTCACGGCGTCCGACCCCGTGCACGTGACCCGCGCGACGACCGACCCCGCCCTCGCCGAGCGCTGGTTCGCGGAGTTCGAGGGCGCCGGCCTCGACGGAGTCATCGCCAAGCCCGCCGACCAGCCGTACGCCCCCGGAAAGCGCACGATGATCAAGGTCAAACACACCCGGACCGCCGACGCCGTCGTCGTCGGCTACCGGGTGCATCGCTCGGGCAACGGGGTTGGTTCGCTGCTGCTCGGCCTCCACGACGCCGACGGACGCCTCCGCAACGTCGGCGGCATCGCCGCGTTCACCGACGTCCGGCGCCGCGAACTCGTCGAGGAGCTGGCGCCGTGGGTGATCCGGGACGCCGACGGCACCGTCGCCCACGCGGCCACAGACCGTTCGCGGTTCTCGTCCAGCAAGGACGTCTCCTTCGTGCCGCTGCGCCCCGAGCGGGTGGTCGAGGTTGCGTTCGACCAGTTGGAGGGCGACCGGTTCCGGCACGCGGTCACGTTCGTGCGGTGGCGCCCCGACCGAGAGCCGGAGTCCTGCCTGCTGGACCAGATCGACCGCCCGACGGCCTACGACCTGGACGCGGTGCTGGGCGCCGGCTGAGCGGTTCTCCTCCCGTCCGCCGAGGGCCCGCCTTACGTCCGCCGAGGGCCCGCCTTACGCCCGCCGAGGGCCCGCCTTACGCCCGCCGAGGGC